>JAILFM010000057.1 GCA_024697575.1 Clostridiales bacterium | reverse complement strand
GAGGAATCGCTTACTGTAGCCAATGATAAGTTTTCTTCACGGTTTGCCGTTGTTGAAAGGCTTGCACAAGAGCGCGGCATAGACATGAAAAAAGCCTCAATTCAGGAGCTTGATCTTCTTTGGGATGAGGCAAAAGTTATTAATAACGCAATATAAAGCGGTTTTCGCTTTAAATAATTGATTGGGGAGTTAACAAACCATGACCAAAAAAGAGTTTATCGGCGCTGTTGCCGAAAAGTCCGGAATTTCTGCCGCTAAGGCAAACGAAGTTGTTAATGCAACTTTTGAAACAATAGCCGACCTTCTTGTTTCAGGCGACAAAATCCAGATTAACGGATTCGGTTCATTTGAGACTCGCGATCGCGCTGCAACAACCGCAAAGAATCCCAGAACAGGTGAAGTTATCAATGTTCCGGCAAAGAAAGTTCCCGCTTTCAAGGCTTCATCGGCTCTTAAGGCAAAAATCGGCTAATAAGATCTGCGGCTCGGTGGTGTGATTATTCACGCCACCTTTGATTTCTTTGAGGATAATTATTTATGCGTCTTGACAAATATCTTAAGGTTTCGCGGATAATAAAAAGAAGAACTGTCGCAAATGAAGCTTGCGACAGCGGCCATGTTAAAGTTAACGGCAAAATTGCAAGAGCGTCGGCAGAGATAAAAATCGGTGATATTATTGAGGTTTCCTTCGGCGAAAAGACGAACTCGTTTCAGGTTCTTGATATCAATGAATACGCCAATAAAGAAAATGCCGGCCTGATGTTCAAACAAATTTGATTTTAGAAATGAACAGATTCAGAATAAAGAATAAAAGAGTTTTTTATACGGTTGCGGGTTCAATAGCTGTCCTTTTGGCTTTACTGATATTTGTTTTTTTGTTTATGAAAGAAAAAAACAGTTTACAAAAGCAGAAAGATTATTATGAGTCTCTGTCAACAACATACAGTGAATTATCCGAAAGAAACAGAGATTTGAAAGAGGATATCAGCAATGCCGATGATGAAAGCAGCATGGAAAAGAAAGCAAGAGAAAACGGTTTTGTAAATCCCGGTGAAAACATTTATTACGAAATTGATAAATATTGAGGTGTCGGTTTGAGAGAAATTGATTTAAATCTTGTTCGAATAAATGTGCGTGATGCCTGTTTGAGAGCAAACAAAAAATTACCGGATGACATTACAGAGCTTATTGATAAATACCGTGAGTGCGAATCTTGTGACATTGCCCGCCGAATTCTCAACCTTATGAAAGAAAACTCCGAATGCGCTTTAGAAAACGACCTCCCCGTCTGCCAGGATACAGGTATGGTTGTCATTTTTGCCAGGATTGGGCAGGATGTTCATTTTGTCAACGGCGATTTTAGAGAAGCGGTTAACAGCGGTGTCAGCGACGCTTATGTCGGCGGCTATATGCGCTGTTCTGTAGTTGCCGACCCGCTTGATAGAGTCAATACCAACAACAACACACCCTGTGTTATTTATTCTGAAATTGTCCCGGGTGACCGTGTCAGCTTTCTTGTTACTCCCAAGGGCTTCGGGAGTGAAAATATGAGCAAAATAAAAATGTTTACTCCTTCTGCAACAACCGAAGATATTCTCGATTTTATCGTCGACTGCGTTAAAACAGCCGGCAGCAATCCATGCCCCCCGGTTGTTGTCGGTGTGGGTATAGGCGGAACCTTTGATTATTGCGCCGTTCTTGCCAAAAAAGCTCTTTGCAGGGGCAAAGACTGTGTAGCTGACGGTTTAATATATCAGAATCTTGAGATTGAAGCCTTAAAAAGGATTAATTCTCTAAATATCGGTCCTCAAGGCTTCGGCGGTGATACAACCGCTTTGAAAGTGAATATTGAACACAGCGCAACTCATATTGCAGGGCTTCCTGTTGCGGTTAATATGGGCTGTTATGTAACAAGACACGCCGAATTTGAAATATAAACTGTTTTCCTCTTTATTTTTTCAGAAAAAGGTGATACAATGTATTTGAAGTTAAAGCTTCAAACATTTTTTAAGGGGTTGACTTTATGAAAATCACAATCACGGGGCGTAACTGCACGCCAAGGGATTCTTTCAAAGAAAGAGCCGAAAAAAGGCTTTCAAAAATCGGCAGATTCTTCGGTGATGAGTGTGAAGCTAAGATTACCGCTACTGTTGAAAAGACATCACAGGCGGTTGAAATTACTGTTCTCAATAACGGTATGGTTTTCAGGGCTATTGAGCGTTGTGAAAATATGAACGAAGCTCTTGATAAATGCGTTGATACACTCATTAGGCAAATCAGAAAGAACAAGACCAGGCTTGAGAAAAAGATGAAAGCAAGCTCATTTGAAGCTTTCGCAGATGAAGAAGAAATCTCCGAAGAGACTGATTTTGACCTTGTTCGCCGTAAGTCTGTGTTTCTTAAACCGCAAACGGTTGAGGAAGCTATTCTTGAAATGAATCTCAGCGGTCACCAGTTCTGGCTCTTTAAAAACGAAGACGGGGAGATTAATGTCGTTTATAAACGCAATGATTCAGGCTACGGTCTTTTAACACCGGAAGCGTAACTTTAATTTTAATATTCAGCGGGGACCTTTCGGTTCCCGTTGTTTTTTGGTGAATATTTTTATGGATTTTAATTTTGCCGTTCCCTGCCTTTTGGGTCTTGAATCTTTGATTGCAGGCGAGCTTAAAGAAATGGGAGCACAGGATGTTACAGCCGAAAACGGGAGGGTTTTGTTTTCGGGTGATGAATGTATTTTGGCAAGAGCAAACATTTGCTCGAGGTTTGCAGAAAGGATTCAGATATTATGTGCTTCATTTGAAGCGAAAACCTTTGAAGAACTGTTTCAGGGCGCAAGGTCTGTTCCGTGGGAAATATGGATTGGCAAAGACGATGCATTTCCGGTAACGGGTTATTCAATTGATTCAACGCTGTTCAGTGTGCGTGACTGTCAGGCTGTTATTAAAAAAGCCGTTGTCGAACATATGAAAC
>JAILFM010000049.1 GCA_024697575.1 Clostridiales bacterium | reverse complement strand
TGACAGCACCGTCATACGAATTAAAGCCGGCACGGAAGTCAGAATGAAATAACACAATTCTATAAGAACACAAAACGCAAACTTTGCTCTCACCGTATCGCTTTTGGCTACGGGCAAAAGAACCGTGTAGGTTATGTCGTTAGCTTCTCTCATATATTGAAACGATTGAAACATCCCGAGACAGACAAAAAATGCGCTGACCAAAACGGGATATCCGGGCAGAAAAGACATTAATCCAAATGCGATAAATATGTATGAAAGCGGAGAGGATGCAAGCTTCAGTTCTTTTTTTAACAGTTTTATCATGCTTTCACTTCCTTTTCCATACGTAATACTGCTTCTTCCAAAGTTTCTCCGCTTTTGCAGTAATTTTGACAGAATTCATTCTTGGAACAGTTGGCTGCGAGTTTGCCTTTTCGGATATACATTATATCGTCGGCGCATTTTTCTATATCCGAAGTTATGTGCGTTGAAAACAATATTGCAACGCCTCTGTTTTTTAGTTCAACAAATGACTCGAGAAGTTCATCCCGGGAAAAAGGGTCAAGTCCGCTTGTCGGTTCATCCAAAATCAATATTTCAGCCCTGTGAGAAAGAGCGATAAGAAGGTTTAATTTCACCTTCATTCCCTCTGAAAGCTCGCATGGCATTTTATTCTCGTCCAGCGAAAACAGTTTAAGATATTCCCTGTAAGCGGCTTCGTCCCAGTTATTGTAAAATGTTTTTGTGACGGCAACAATATTCCGGATTTTTTTCTTCGGATAATAATTGACCGCTCCTGTGGAAAACCCGATGCGCTGTTTGATTTCTCTTTCATTTTCCGAAAAAGGCAAACCGAAATAAGAAACTTCGCCGCAATCGGGGTGAATAAAGCCCAGAATGGCTTTTATGGTTGTTGTTTTACCCGCTCCGTTTCTGCCTATAAAGCCGGTAATTCTGCCACCGGTCAATCCAAAAGAAATATCCGACAATATAAAAGACGGATACGATTTACTTAAATTTCTGACTTCACAAACCGACATTATTCGTCCTCCTTTTCGGCTTCAAATACGGTGGCGGCAAGTTGGGAGAACATTGCTTTCGGCGGGATTGCAATCCCTCTTTTTTCGTCACCAAGAATAACCAGCGTGTCTCCCGGTTTGATGTTGAAGATTTCTCTTGCCTGTTTCGGTATAACAATTTGACCCTTTTCGCCCACCGTGGCGGTCCAGGCATATTTTCCTTTTGGGTTTGGCATAAAATACATTCCTTACTAAGTATGATTTGTATAACAAATCATACTATAATTACTCTCGTCTGTCAAGGAGCTTAATGAATATTGTTTGCTTTACATTTTAAGACTGAAATGGTATAATCCGGGATGTGAAAGGAGGAATGGCAATGAAGAATTTCAAAAAAATCTTGTGTATGACACTCTGTGTTCTTATGGTTGCGGTATTTGCCGGCTGCGGCGCAAAAAACAGCTCGTCAACGGGTGTGAATATTGTTGAAAAGCTGAATTCCTTGATGGTAAGCGATCAAACGCTCGGTATCAGCGGCAAATATACAAAGCTTGCCGACATCAAGGAAGGCTCTGTTGACAAAGAGTTAGTCGGCACATGGTTAACCGCTGACGGCGCAACATCCTATACATACGGGGAAGACGGCATAATTAAGGCAAAATCTGAATACGGCGACAATGAGCTTCCATTTACCTGCATGACTATTGACGGTTATAGGATTATTTGTGAAGAGCATGAGCTGTCACCTGAATTTTATGACGGCGCAAAAGAAGGCGACACACAGCTTTCATATACAGCATACAGCGTTGAAAACGATGCATTGTACCAGGTTATTGTTGAACAGGTTAACGAGGACTACAATCAGAATATATCCGCGCTTGTCATTATGTACCATGCGGACGAATCGGGCAGTGCCTCAGAGGCTGTCAAAAAGAATCCGATTGATCTGAATGCTTTGAACGGCACGTGGAAATGCGACAACGGCAGTTTCACGGTTTCAAACGGCACACTGACTCTCGGTGATGACAGCTTTACGCTTTCTCTTGATGAAAACAATAAGCTTGTTGTGTCAAAAGACGGTGAATCCACCACATACGGTATGGCAATTTCCTGCATGAAGGAATACGATTACGAAGACAGAACGAAGTTCACCGAAAGCGTTGCTATGGGCATTTCATTTACCGGTTCGGATGAAAACGACAAGCCCAACCTTCTGCCTGTTCTCGTGGATTACAAAACCGAATTTGACTATGACACTTGGTATTACTCAGGCAGCTTTACTCTGCTCAAAGACGGCGAAAGCGCTCAGGACGAAGACTTTGAAGAGATTGAAGAAAATGGAGAAGAGACAGAGGAAACAGCGAATCTGTTCCAAAAGGGCGTCTGGTCTGCAAGCATTGATGGCAAAATTGACACATATTTCGTGTTTTATGATGAATTCAGCGGCCGCACGGAGCGCGCGGACGGTACAGGCGGAGTCGGTTTTACCTGCGAACAGAACGGCTGGGATATTGTGTTCCATTTCGGCTCCGCGGATGATGTGACAAACGCTACCTTCAGCGAGGGCGATAACACCGGCACATTCGATTACGGTGACAGAACTGTCACCTATACCTTTGAACTTGTGCCTGACGCCGACGCACACGCATTTGAAGTTCCCGCACAATAAGGAAAACACAGTCGGTAAAATAAACAAAAGCAATCCGGGTAATCGATAAAACGGTTGTCCGGATTGCTTTTCTATGGTAAAAAATATCATTCGCAATTCAAATCAATAGAAAAATTGAAGTGGTCTTTGCTCAGCACCTTTTCACTTACATTAAAATAAGCGTGACTGAGCGTTTTTTTGTTGTTTGAACTTACCGGGTCGTCCCAGGTGCAGTCAAGGTGATAGTATTTGCCGCCGATTTTAACAACATTCCACATATGCGACATAATCACGCCGCTTGTGTTTCTGGCGGTACCGCTGATAGTTGAGCTTTCGATACCGACCTTGTCAAACAGGTATTTTGCCGCTCTCGAATATCCTTCGCATGAAGCAAGGCCGTTAATCAGACTGCCGTAGGCTGAGGAAGTGACCGTATCACCGCTGACATATGTGTAGTCCGTGTTGTTGACAATATAGTCATGGATTGCTTTTTCGGTGACATAATCTCCTTTGGATGTGTCAATTTTACTGATAATTTCGTCACATTTTGCGTCAAGCTCTGCTTTTTTCTCAATATATTCGTCCTGTGTCATGCTGTAATTAATGATGAAGAACATGCGCCCGAGCTTTGAAACCACTTCGCATTCCCTGTTGACAAAAAACATATCGGGGTTATCAAACAGCAGTGATTCAAAAACGGTTGTCAAATCATCCGATGTAATCTTCGGTATTTCGATCTTAGACGGCATATCGTAAATTTCATCCAGAATCATATTGTACGCGTGCTTTTGAACATTGCTCAGCGTATCGTAATAATACTTGTATGGGGAACCGCCTGACGGTTCGGCAGGCGCTGAACTCGAATAATCACCCCACTTGGGTATTCTCAGCTCCGGATAATCGCGGCTGAGATAAATCCACCCGACAGCAACAACAGCCAAAAGTATAAGGTCAATTATCAGCCTTTTTTTCTTTTTATCCATATTTCTCCGTTAAATTATTTAAGAAATCCCTGAATTATCACTTCTTCTGCTTCTTCTTCACTCATACCGAAGGTCATCAGCTTTAAAAGCTGGTCGTTATTGATTCTTCCGATGGCGGCTTCATGAATAATTTGCGCATTTGCGTCATTAGCGGTTATTGCCGGTGTGGAAGAAACGACGGCACTGTCCATAATAATCGAATCGCACTGTATATGAGCCTGACACATTGCGTTGCCTGTTGCGTTGTAATAAAACCTTTGTTTGGACATGCCCTTTGCGACCGAGCGGGAGACGATTCTGCCGCCGGCACCTTCCCCGTTAAGATTTATTTCAATGTCGGAAACGGCTGTCTGTTCGCCGTGGGTGAGCAGCCTTTCGGTCACAATTAGCTTTGCGCCTTTTGCAAGGTCGGCTCTTGTTTTTCTGTCGGTTGAGTCAACACCTTTTATCTGAACCATTTCCATCTCGCAAACGGAATTTTCTTCCTGCTCAACAACAGTCACGGGGTTAAGTATTCTTTCACCTTTTCCGTCGCCTTCGCCGTAATGTTTTTCAACATATCTGACTTTTGAGTTTTTGCCGATGTGAAATGTGTGAATGCCGTCATGTTCGCTTGTTTTGTCGCCGCTGTTATGGATACCACAGCCGGCAACGATGAGAACATCTGAATCTTCGCCGATAAAAAAGTCGTTATAGACAAGGTCGTTTATCCCGGTTTCGGTGATAATAACGGGAATATGAACGCTCTCATTTTTCGTGCCGGGGGCAACGATGATATTTATTCCCGGCTTGTCTTCTTTTTTTTCTATCGTTATGTTTGCCGACGAAGCTCTCGAAAGAAGCTCACCGTTTTTTCTGATATTATATGCGCCGGCAGGTATTTCGTGAATGCCGGCCACGGCTTCAAGAAGCCCAGCGTCTGTTTTGTCCATCATTTCACTTCCTTCTTTTGAAAAGCGCACGGCTGGGCGGTGCCGAATTCGCCGATAAGCGTCGGCAGAACCTCATCCCTTGAACCTGTATTTGCAATTTTGCCGTCGGCAAGCACTATCATTTCATCCGCGAGAGACATAATACGCTCCTGATGAGAGATAACGATAACGCTGCTGTGTTTATCCTTACTCATTGCTTTAAATGATTCGACAAGCATTGAAAAACTCCAGAGGTCAATACCCGCCTCAGGCTCGTCAAAAATTGCAAGCCCGAGCCGGCGCGCCATAAGAGTTGAGATTTCAATTCTTTTGGCTTCTCCGCCTGAAAGTGAAGAGTCCATTTCGCGGTTGAGATAATCTTTTGAGCAAAGGCCTACGTTTGTCAGGTAGCCGCAGCAGGTATCCTCCGGCAAATCTTCGCCGGCAGCCAGTGACAAAAGCTTGCGCACGGTCAGGCCTTTGAAACGGGCGGGCTGCTGAAATGCGTAGCCTATGCCGAGTTTGGCTCTGTCGGTAATGCCCATATCGGTAATATCAGTGCCGTTATAGTAAATTTTGCCGCTTGTAGGCTTTTCGATACCCATAATCAGCTTTGCTAAAGTCGATTTGCCGCCGCCGTTTGGCCCTGTTATTACAACAAATCTGCCGTCGTCGACAGCAAAAGAAACATCGTCAATAATTTCGTCCCTGCCGCGTTCGGCTTTGACCCTGAACGAAACATTCTCAAGTTTAAGCATTAAAAATCTCCTTGGAAACCGGTATGATCAATTACATTATCGGATGCGTATATTATAATGGCAGTAAATGCATAATAAACGCTGATAAACCGAAAAACTGCACAACAATTTATTGAAAATAAAACACATATATATTAT
>JAILFM010000024.1 GCA_024697575.1 Clostridiales bacterium | reverse complement strand
TCGCTCATACGCTGATTGTCGCTGTAATTGGCGTATGTCTTGGCAATGTGGTCGTTTACCCACTTTTCACCCTTGGCTTCGGTGTAAAAGGCAACGACAGTATCCTTGAGGCTTTCAGCGAGCTTTGTGCCGTTTTCCTTGTCGAAATTCTCGATGAAGTGATAGGTTTCGTGTCCGGCTGTTCTCGTTATCCAGTTGCTTTCAACAGCACTGCCGTTAAGGGCGATGACGATCTGATTTGTCCCGGTTCTGTACAAACCGTTCTTGTTAACGCCGTTGACTTTGCCACTGTCAACAAGAGTGATACTCAAGCCGGTGAGCTTGGCGATACCGTCCATCAAATACGCCTGTCGCTCCACAGCTTTGCGCTGAGAGTTGACTTTGATCGCCGACAGGTCGGCAAGATTGTGGAAGCCCACCTCTTTCGGCATTTCGGTGTTGAAGTTCGTTCTTGCGCTTTCGAGTTCGTCCGAGCCTAAATCAAACGCCGTTTTCGCGAGTGAAGCACCGATTTCTCTTTTCGCCGCGTCAAGCATATTACTGCCGAAACTCCAGTCGGCTTTGCCTGCCTTGTACGCTATGTTGAATGCTGCAAGATAGCTTTCAATGCTTCTGCTTGAAGTGTCCTCGGTGTAGCCCTTGATAGCGGCTGTGGCGGTTTTGGGGTCGCTGAATTTTGCCGTCGCCATTCTCCACAATTTTTGAACGTTCGGGTTCTTGATGTCGGAGAGGATGACGGCTTCTTCTTTTCCGTCCGTGAGCTTCGCCGTGACTTTGCCGTCCCATGTTTCAAGGAAAAATTTGTTTTTATAAGCTATGTGTTCCGAAAGTCTTTGCTCTCCAACCTTAAAGAAGTTTTCAACACCCTTATCATAATCCTAAAAAAAACCGCAGAACATGCAAGATTTGTGAATAAACTTCAACAAATTTGACAAAGTTCTGCGGTTTAATATTTTTTATAACCTATTCAGCTTTACAGTCACCGGGAGATAACGCGAGCTATTCGCTTATCACTCTTTCGGGATTAATACCTTTTTCAATACAGTCCGCTGTAACGATAACTTTTTTGACATTTTCTTCCCCCGGAACGTTGAACATAGCCTCTTGCAGTATCTCTTCCATGATCGAGCGAAGACCTCTGGCTCCCGTCTTCTTTTCAAGTGCCTTACGAGCGATTGCATCCAAAGCGTCGTCCTCAAACTCAAGCTCCACGCCATCCATTGAGAACAGAGCCTTATACTGCTTGATAAGAGCGTTTTTCGGTTCCTGAAGGATTCTTACTAAAGAAGAAACATCAAGCTCCTGAAGAGCGGTAATAACGGGAAGTCTGCCGACAAGCTCGGGGATGATGCCGTATTTAACAAGGTCCTGCTGTTCAACCTTTGCGAAAAGATTGGCGGCAGTCATCTCGGACTTTAGCTTTATATCGGCGCCGAAACCGAGAACGGTTCCGGACAACCTTTTTTCGATAATTTTTTCAAGTCCGTCAAACGCGCCGCCGCATATGAACAGGATTTTTGATGTGTCAATCTGAATGCATTCTGCCTGAGGATGCTTTCTGCCGCCATTGGGCGGAACGTTTGAAACGGTTCCTTCAATAAGCTTAAGCAGCGCTTGCTGAACGCCTTCGCCGCTGACATCCCTGGTGATTGAAGTGGACTCACTCTTACGCGCTATTTTATCAATTTCATCAACATAAATTATGCCGCGCTCCGCGCTTTCAATATCGTAATCGGCGGCCTGAATAAGCCTTAAAAGTATGTTTTCAACGTCATCGCCGACATAGCCCGCCTCGGTAATCGTTGTCGCGTCCGCTATCGCAAACGGAACATCGAGAATCTTAGCAAGGGTCTGCGCAAGCATCGTCTTTCCGACACCGGTGGGTCCGAGCATAAGAATGTTAGCTTTTTGAATTTCAACATCATCTTTTACGGACCTCATTATCCGCTTATAATGGTTATAAACGGCAACCGAAAGCGATATTTTGGCATTATCCTGACCGATTACATACTCGTCAAGCTTTTCTTTTATTTCACGGGGCTTAGGGAGATCTTTAACGTCAGTATCATAGTTATAGCCGGAATCGGGCATATCACCGTCAAGGTACGGTTTAACGATGTCGTAGCACACGGAAATACATTCATCGCATATAAATGCATTTCTGCCTTCAACAAGTCTTGAAACCATATCCGACGATTTGCCGCAAAAACTGCATTTCGGATCTTTGGTTCTTCTGTCGTTTTTTCTTTCGTCTTCTCTTGCCATAATATGCTCTTATCTCTTATCTATAACTTTATCAACAAGACCGTACTCCATCGCTTCCTGAGCCGTAAGCCAGTTATCCCTCTCAGTGTCGCGGGCAATGGTTTCAATGTCCTTACCGGTATTTTCGGCAAGAATTTTGTTCAGTTTTTCTTTTGTGCGGATAATATGCTGGGCGGCAATGACCATTTCTGTCGCCTGACCCTGTGTTCCTCCGCTTGGCTGATGTATCATAACTTCACTGTTAGGCAGAGCATAGCGCTTACCTTTAGCGCCGGACGAAAGGAGAAACGCGCCCATTGAAGCCGCCATACCCATGCAGATAGTGGATACATCGCATTTAATGTATTGCATCGTGTCATAGATAGCCATACCTGCGGTTACACTGCCGCCGGGGCTGTTTATATAAAGGCTTATATCTTTCTCGGGATCCTGACCTTCAAGAAACAGCAGCTGAGCCACAACAAGAGAAGCCGTTGCGTCATTCACTTCATCCGACAAAACTATAATACGGTCATTTAACAGGCGTGAAAAGATGTCATACTGCCTTTCGCCTCTGCTTGTTTGTTCAATTACATAAGGAACAAGTGCCATAAATATTACCTCTTTTTTAAGGCAATACCGCACAATTCGGATGTGCGGTATTGCAGTGTTTAATTATGTCGCAAATTTAAACAACTGCTCTTAAGCCAAGTTGTTTATTCAGCCTGCTCTTCCTGCTTATCTTCCTGAACCGCCGGAGCAACTGCAACCGCATTGGAAACAACAAAATCTATAGCGGCTTTTCTCTTAAGCTCTTCCTTAACGGTATCAACTGAGACGCTCGCTTTGATTTTTTCAACTTCCCAGTTATATGTACTGCTCATCTCGGCATATTCCGCTTCAACCTGTTCATCTGTGATTTCAAAATTTTCCGCTTCAATTATCTTTTCAAGCGCAAGGTCAATCTTAACATCACTGACAGCGCGAACTCTCATCTGAGCCTTGAAAGAGTCGGGATCGGTTCCCATATACGCAAGGTAGGTTTCAAAAGGAATGCCCTGTTGAGCAACTCTGTTTGAAAAATCCTTAACATTATAGTCGGCTCTGGTATCAAACATACACTCGGGAATTTCACCTTCAACATTTTCCGCAAGCTTTTCAATAACATCGTCTTCAAACTTACGGTTCGCCGCATTGACTTTTCTTTCAAGCAGTTCCTCTTTGGTGCCGGCTTTAAGCTCTTCGAGAGTATCGTATTCGCCAAGATCTTTTGCGAAATCGTCGTCAAGCTCCGGATACTCTTTAAACTTGATTTCATGAAGCTTAATCTTGAACACTGCCTGCTTTGAAGCCAGGCTCTCTTCATAATCCTCGGGGAATGTTACGTTTACATCAAACTCTTCGCCGATTGAATGCCCGATAATCTGCTCTTCAAAACCGGGGATAAACGAACCGCTGCCGATTGTAAGATTGTATTTTTCACCTTTGCCGCCTTCAAAAGGAACACCGTCAACAAAACCTTCAAAGTCTATAACTGTAACATCACCGTCGGCAACAGGTCTGTCGTCAACGTCGATAAGTCTTGAACCTCTTTCACGCATTCTTTGAATTTCAGCGTCAAGTTCTTCGTCCGTAACTGAGCATTCTTCTTTCTCGGCTTCAATGCCCTTATACTGCTTTAAAGTGATCTCCGGCTTAACGGTAACATTGAATGTGACGGTTGCGCCTTCCTCAAGGCTGCAGGGATCGACCTTAAGATCTTTCGGCTGATCGACGGCGTTAATGCCCGCCTGGGCATAAGCCGCATCTATCTCAGCGGGAAGGATGCTGTCAAGCGCATCTTCAAAAAACACTTCCTTACCGTAAAGGCTCCTGATTATGTGAAGAGGAGCTTTGCCTTTGCGGAAACCCGGAACAGAAATTGACTTTCTCTGGCTTAAATAAGCCTTGTTAACCGCTTCTTTAAACTGCTCAGGTGTGATTTTAATTTCAACACTGTAGGTGTTGACTTCGGTTTTGTTTGCTGATACCAACATTTATTAATCCTCCGAGAAATAATAATCAAACTTTAACTTGTGCATTATATCAAATCAAATCAACTTTTTCTATAGATTGTAATATTTTTATGATACTAATGTATTATGCACTGAAAATATATAATATTTTTGTATATTTTTACCAACAATCATATTATTCAGGTATAAACTTAGGGCAAAATCCGAGATAATCGGCGGAAACAAGATTAAAATCAATCCCGTTTTCATCTTTACCTATAAAGGCTGTACAGTGAGCATAAGAATGTAAATGGCCGTAATAACAGCGCTTTATCCCTTCACTGAGCAAAACATCGTATATTTCGCTGCACTTTTTTTCTATACTAACCGGCGGATAATGCAAAAAGACAACAGGCTCTTTCCCGGTGTTTTTCGCTGCGGCGATTGACGCTCTTAAACGCCCGCATTCACGCAAAACAATCTTTTTATCGGCATCGCTTTCGGCATCGAAAAACCATCCCCTGGTGCCGCAAACAGCAACATTGCCGCATTCGTAGGCATTGTTAAAAAGCACAAACATGTTCTCAAAACCGTGTTTCATAAAAAAATCGTTGCACTTTTTAACAGTCGCCCACCAATAATCATGGTTACCCTTTAAAATGATTTTTCTGCCGGGCAGAGAATTGAGAAACTCGAAATCAGCCAGCCCCTTTTCCATATCCATACACCAGCTTATATCGCCGGGCAGGATAACCGTGTCGCTGTCGGTTACAAGCCTTTGCCAGTTCGAGCGAATACGGTTCTCATAGTCCGCCCAGCCGGAAAAAACACCCATTGTTTTGCCGGTGGAAATTGACAGGTGAAGGTCAGCCAAAGCGTACAGAGCCATTACTGCACACCGATTTTTAGCATATTGTAAACAGTATTTTCCATCTCTTCTTTTTTGCAGCAACCGCTGAACCTGACTTGTTTTTTCTCAAGCCCCGAAAGCGCGGGAGGACATTTGATGCCGGTTATATCCTCAAGCCTGCCGACCATCTCAAACTCACTGCAGTCGGGTTTTTCACCGCTGACAGCTTCAAGCACAGCAGCCGCAAATTTAAACGGACTTGCAGTTGATGCAATTACCGCCGGAGTTTTATCACCCGTTGATTTGCGGTAATCCTCACAGACTTTAACCGCAACACCGGTGTGAGTATCGCAAAGATAACCCTTTTCGGCGTAAAGCGAAGCTATAGTCGCTTTTGTATCGTCGTCATTGCAGCATCCCGCGGCAAAAACATCTTTTATTTTGCCGAAGGTTTCATCGTCAATTTGATATTTTCCGGTCTGATTCAGTTCTTTCATCCATTCCTTAACCTTTTCGCTGCCTGCAAAGTAGTAAAGCAAACGCTCAAGATTTGATGAAATAAGAATATCCATCGAAGGTGATATGGTTGTATAAAACTCCCTGTTTCTGTCATATACCCCGGTTGTAAGGAACTGCGTCAAAACAGAATTCGCGTTTGAAGCGCAAATAAGTTTATTGACCGGCAAACCCATTTCACGGGCATAAAAGGCCGCCAGAATATTGCCGAAATTACCCGTAGGCACAACAATATTGATTTTTTCACCGCACTGTATTCTGTCCTCTTTGAGAAGATCGCAATAAGCGGAAAAATAATAAACAATCTGCGGCGCAAGCCTGCCCCAGTTTATCGAATTAGCCGAAGAAAACGCAAGTGAATTATCTTTAAGCTTTTTTATAATATCCGGATTTGTAAAAATCTTTTTTACGCCGCTCTGAGCATCGTCAAAATTACCCTGAATGGCGCAAACGGCAACATTGTTCCCCTCCTGAGTGCACATCTGCAGCTTTTGCATCGGGCTTACACCGTCGCTCGGATAAAAAACAAGAATTTTTGTGTTTTCAACATCTTTGAAACCTTCAAGCGCCGCTTTGCCGGTGTCGCCCGATGTCGCAACAAGGATGACAATTCCGATACCTTTGGCGGTTTTGCCGGCGCTGACCGTCAAAAGCCGCGGCAGTATCTGCAACGCCAGGTCTTTAAATGCGCAGGTGGGTCCTTTATACAGCTCAAGAATATCGGTGTTTTCGTCAATTGAGACAACAGGCACGATTTTTTCATCCGAAAAACCGGTCGAATATGCGCCTTTAACACAGTAATCAAGCTCTTCCCCGGTAAAATCCGTCAGATACAGTGAAAGAATCTTTTCAGCCCTTTCGATGTAGCTGACATCCGCCATTGAGGCTATGGTATCAAGTGAAATCTTCGGAATCTCCGCCGGGACATAAAGCCCGCCGTCCTCTGCTATTCCACCTGTTATTGCCTGTGAGGATGAAATGTGAATGTCGGTATTTCTTGTTCCGGTGTAGTACATATTATTTCCTTTCGTCAATGCCGTTTGAACAGTTGTCAGAGTTCAAAAGCATTTTCCATATGATTTATCAAAGCAGGTTTAAGACTGTCATCCAGCAAAACCTCTATAACATCAAACCGCGACGGCTTATTGCCGCCGTAATATTTCAAAAAAAGCGACGCCGCTTTTGCGATTTTTGTTTGTTTAATATTGTCGACCGCTTCACCCGGAGAATACGGCGAAGAAACATTCCTCGCTTTAACCTCTACAAAGCAGAGCATATCGCCCTTTTCGGCAACAAGATCGATTTCACCAAGCCTGCAGCTCCAATCCGATGAGATTATTTCGTAACCTTTATCGCGCAGCAGTCTCGCGGCGTAAATCTCTCCCCAAACACCTGTTTTATTTCTTATCATATGTGTTCGCTGAGATTTTTTAAAAAAGATTGTCTGTGGACAGGTGAGACCCCGTATTCGGCTATCATCTCATAATGCAGTTTCGTGGGATATCCCTTATGTTTTGAGAACTGATACTGCGGCATTTTTTTATCAAGCTCTGCCATAAATCTGTCCCTTGAAACCTTTGCAAGAATAGATGCCGCCGATATTGAAGGGCTTTTTGAATCACCCTTGACTATTGTCCGGCACGGTATGTCAAGCGCGGGATTTCTGTTACCGTCAACAAGCGCAAAATCAGCCTTAACACTCAGTTTTTCAACCGCGCGCTTCATTGCGATAAAAGTTGCGTTAAGAATATTAAACCGGTCAATCTCCTTCTCGTCGGCAAACGCAATACCGTAGGCAATAGACTCGGAAATAATAATATCAAACAGCTCTTCACGCTTTTTTTCACTGAGTTTTTTTGAATCGTTAAGTCCGTCAATAACAAGCCCCTGAGGCAATATAACCGCCGCCGCATATACGGGACCCGCAAGAGGTCCCCTGCCCGCTTCGTCAATTCCGCAGACATTTGTAAAACCGTTCCGAACGGCATCATTTTCGTATGTATAGTCCATAATAATCAATAATTCTTGCAGCTTTGAAGCGCAGATTTAAGGTTTGTGAGATTAAAATCTTTATCTTTTACGGTAACTCCGTGGCGCTTAGCCGTTTCATCGGTATACTCGCTCAAAAGATAGAGCCTTATGCCCGTTTCTTCATACCCGTAATGGGTAACGACGCCTTCAAGATCAATTTTTTCGATTATCACATCGCCGGTGTTGTTATTTCGCGTAATATCAAACGAAAGAATCCCACCGAGAAGCTGTGAAATACTGTCCGCAGAAGAGACAAAGTTGCCGAGCGAATACGCAACAAGAGTCCTTGAATTGTCACGGTTAACAATAAACTCAACACTTTGAAGATTACCGCTGCCGCTGCCTATTATTACATCCGCGCCCCAGTCGCCCATTTTGGCGGCAAGAGTTTGTGTTTCTTCTGAAGGGAGCAAAGAATCTCTCTCGCCCCAGTGCGCAAGCACAACAGTGCATTCTGCGCTGCTTTCAGCTGCCGCTATTGCCTGCTGAATGAAGCTTTCTTCGCTTGTCAGAAGTACTTTTAAACTGCTGTCTGCCGGCAGAGTGTTACTGCCCATAGATGATGTAACCGAAACAAACGCAATTCTCATACCGTTCACTTCACAAACCGTGAAATAATCCGGATTGCTCTCTTCTTCAATGACACCTATCGTCTTTACGCCTTTACCTAACCAGAAATCATTGGCACTTTTCAGACCCGCCTCACCGAAATCAAGCATATGATTGTTTGCCATGTTGATAAGGTCAAATCCGAGACGAACCATCTCGTCACCCAGCTGCGAGGGGGAATTGTAGATATCGGTTCCCGATATGTTATGCATTGTAGAAATCAGCGTAAGCTGATTTAGAACAGCTATATCAGCCGAAGAAATAACAGAAGCAGCGTTTTCATAAACAGGCGCAAAATCATAGTCACTTTCCGTCCCGGCACCTGCGCTGCCGTAAACCGCCTGTGTCACAAGATTATCACCGGCGGCAGTAATTCTTACCCTTGAAAAAAGTCCGTCGGAGACAGAACCGGGCACATCGGCGGTTTTTTCAGCGTCATCCCCGCTCAAAAAAGCCATAAGGCAAATTGAAATGACATCAAGAAACAATATGGCGCACAGTATTACGCCAAGCGCTTTTTTCATCCAATCCCCCTTTGTCAGTCAAGAGTTAATCTGCCGAGCTTTCCGCTGCGGTATTCATCAAGAAGCATAACAGACGCGCGCTGAGTATCAAATTCCCCGCCTCGAAGAAGCATTCCCCTTTTGGCTGCAATCATTTCAATAACCTCAAAGGGTTCTTTTTCGGCAAAATCCGCCAAAGCGTATCTGTCACTCAAAAGAGCGGGATATTTTTTTTGCATTATCGAAACAAAACGAACCGCAATTTCTTCAATGTCCAAAACGGTGTCTTTTACCGACCCGATAAAGCTCAGTTTATCCCCGACCTCAGGGTCTTCAAATTTCGGCCATAGAACGCCCGGCGTGTCAAGCAGTTCCATTCCGTCACCGATGTTAAACCAGCGGTTGCTTCTTGTCACACCCGGTTTGTCGGCAACTTCGGCCTTGTTTTTACCCGCCATCCGGTTAATAAACGAAGATTTGCCGGTATTCGGTATACCGACAACCATTATACGAAGCGGTTTTCCGCCCATCCCTTTCTTTTCGTTAGCGGCAATTCTGTCCCTGAGAACATTTTTCGCCGCGGGGCGAAAAGCGTTCAAGCCCCTTCCGTTGCGGCAGTCAACGGGCAAAGCGGTAAACCCTGAATTTTTGAAATAATCAACAAACCTCTCAGTTGCTTTTTCATCGGCAAGATCGCATTTATTGAGAAGTATAATGCGCGGCTTTGAGCCGGTAATATCGTCAATCTCGGGATTGCGGCTGCTTAGCGGAAGCCTGGCGTCAACGATTTCGCAAACAGCGTCAACCATGGCAAGGCTCTCTTTGATAAGCCTGCGTGTTTTTGCCATGTGACCCGGAAACCACTGAACCTGTAGTTTTTCATTCATCAGTTATTACCCGATTTTAAACTGACCGAAGGGCTGTATCCTGAAAATTGCCTTGCCCATAATATAATCTTCCCTGATAAGCCCGACGCGCTCGTCCCTTGAATCGGTTGAAGCATTGCGATTGTCACCCATAACAAAAACATAATCTTCAGGCACCTTCAGCGGCCCCGAAAAACTCTCAACATCATGAACCGCTTCATTGACATACGGCTCATCAAGTGCCTGACCGTCAACATAAACAATACCGTTTTCAAAATCGATATCCACAGTCTGACCTTCTGTAGCGATAACTCTTTTGACAAGTGTGGACTCAATGTAGTCAACCTTGGAAGGCTGGCAGGTAACGATAATATCACCGCTTTTCGGCTGAATTATAAAGGCGGAAAGAATAATCCTGTCTGAGTCATGAAGTGTCGGGTACATAGACGAGCCGACAATACCGACCGTTCTGAATAGCAGCATAAAGCTCACCGCCACGACAATGACGGATGTCGCAAGAATTGAAGCGAGGTCAAAGAAAAACGACGAAACCGGATATTGCTTTCTACGGGGCGCAATTATTTCTTCCTCTTCCGGGACAACTATTTCAATTTTTTCTTTTTCAATCTCTTCCATTACATTTTCTCCGTTTTAAAAATTTTGAATTCAGGGAAAAGCCTGATGATTACTTTCCCCTCAACATAATTCTCATCAACCATGCCTATTTCCCGTGACCTTGAATCAAGAGAGTTATTGCGATTGTCACCTAAAAGAAACAATTCACCCTCTTTGACGGTAACGGGAAATCGTACGTCATAGCTGAGGTTAGTAGGCGTGTTGATATATGTTTCGTTAAGTCTCTCGCCGTTAACCCTGACCGCGCCGGTTTCAAAATCAATGTCCACCCTGTCGCCGCCTACGGCAATAACTCTCTTAACAATCGGCACATCATCGACCCACGGCATAGTTACAACAACAATATCTCCGCGATTGATGCTGAAATTAACAGCCGACAAAACAACGCGGTCGTTATCTCTAAGATTAGGCAGCATGGAAGTACCGCTGATGCCGATAAAGCGCACGCAAAAAGCGAAAAACAAGAATAATGCAATTACAGACAGACGCAAAGCGTCAACAAAGTCATATAATATATGCCGGGTTTCTTTGTTTTCATTTCTCAAATCAACCCAGTATTCAAGGATAACCCTGTTCACTTCGTTGCCGCCTTTCCCCTGTTTTTCTTTAAGGCAATACCGCACAATTCAGGTATGCGGATTGCGAAGTAAGATTTTTCGTCAGATGATACAAAAATCGAAGTTGATACTTTGTGTATTGACTGAGATTTTTGTGAAATATGACGGAATAATATTCGCGCAAGACGCGTGCCG
>JAILFM010000002.1 GCA_024697575.1 Clostridiales bacterium | reverse complement strand
TTTTGTCAGAATCCCGTCTGCGTTCCCTCCCGCTGTTCTTTTATGACGGGGCTTTATCCGCATACCAAAGGTCACAGAACGATGTCTTATCTTCTTCACCCCGATGAAGGGAACCTCTTTTCCGATTTGAAAGAAGCGGGTTATCATACAGTTTCTTCCACACGCGGGGATTTGATGGCAGGACAGTTTAAGAAATATCATAAAAAACTGATTGATAACTATCTCATGTTTTCAAGGGTGAAAACGCCTGCAACACTCGTAAAAAGCAAACGAGGCGAAAAGGGGAGCGATACATTTTTCTCGTTTTTTGACGGTATCATCCCCGAAAACAAAAACGGTCGTGAGATAAGAAACACGGACGACTTAAGCATAGATTCTGCGGTAAGATTTATCAAAAAAAGACCTGCCGGCAAGCCGTTCTTTATGTTTGTCGGACTGAATTTTCCGCATCCGCCGTATCAGATTGAAAAGAAATACTATGATCTGATTGATGAAAGCAAGCTGCAGAGCCGTATTCCGACTATATCCGACCTTGACGGCAAACCGAAAATGGAAACGGGCTTACGGGACGCTCTTGACGTTTCAAAATGGGATGAAGACCGTCTGCGTGAACTGCGACGCACCTACCTCGCAATGTGCGCCAAGGTTGACGAACAGGCAGGCAGAATTGTTGAGGCGCTGAAAAGCGAGGGCATTTATGATAACACGGCTGTCATCGTTATTTCGGACCACGGCGATTACACGGGCGATTACGGTATTGCCGAAAAATGTCAGAACTGTTTCCCCGACTGTCTTACCAACGTGCCTTTTATCATTAAACCTCCCGCAGGAATACCGGTTGACAGAGGTATAAACAACAATCTTGCCGAACTTACGGACTTGTGTGCCACAATTTGCGATATTGCAGGTATAGGCTGTAAAAGACATAGCTTTTCCGAAAGTCTGATGCCGTCCGTGAAAGATAAGTCGGTTCCTCACAGGGAGTATGTTTTCTGTGAAGGAGGAAGATTAAACGGCGAAACGAACTGTTCGGAAAGCAATAATCTGATGAGTGAGGATGATATTTATGCGCCGAGGATTCTTCTTCAGATGAAGGAGGACGGCACGCATACAAAGGCGGCTATGATACGCTCAAAGGAATATAAGTACGTTATGCGTCTGTATGAAAAAGACGAGTTTTATGTTCTGTCCGAAGGCGAAAGCGTAAACCGTATTGATGAGGAAGAATATCAGCCAATTATTGAAAAAATGAAAGAGGAACTGCTCTTATGGTATATGAAAACCTGCGATATTGTTCCTGAGGGCTATGACGACCGATTCACGGCAGAATTTCTGCAGAATAATATTGCCTCTGTCGGCGTGCCGCTTTTTGTTGCAAAAGCCGTAACGGGCGCCATCTCGCTCACGGGTAAAACGCCGTCTCAGTTTATCAATGCTATAAGAAAAAAACTGAATCTGTAATCTTGAATTAGCACAAATGAAATCTTTAACCTTACTTATTAAACCTGCCGCAGGTCTTTGCAATATGGATTGTAAATACTGCTTTTATAAGTCGGCAAGCGAAGCAAGAGAAAACAGAATAATGACAAAGAAAACAGTTGATGAGCTGATACGCAAAATCAAGGCGTATCAGCCGTCGGCTTTATCCGTAATGTTTCAGGGCGGCGAGCCTACGCTGGCAGGGCTTGATTACTTTGAATATTTTGTTCAGTCGGTTAAACAAAACTTAACCATGCCCGTTTCTTTTGCCTTGCAGACGAACGGACTTTTGATTAACAATGGATTTGCAAAATTCTTCAAGAAAAACAATTTCTTAATCGGCGTATCGCTTGACGGTAACCGCAAAACAAACGACCGCTATCGTCTTGATAAAAACGGAAACTGCGTTCTGCCTAAGATACTCGATGCGTGCAAGCTGCTGAACAAGCACGGTGTGGACTTCAATATTCTTTCGGTCATTGATGACAAAAATGCAGCGGATATTGAAAGCACATGGGCAGATTTCAAAAAGCACGGTTTTGATTATTTGCAGTTTATTCCGTATGTGGATGAAGGAAACAGCATTTCACTTTCCTGTGGAGCGTATGCAAAATTCCTGAAAAAGTCCTTTGATTTATGGTACGAGGAATGGGAAGCAGGGCACTATATCTCCGTGCGGCATATTGATAATTACATCAATATTCTAATGGGTAATCCGCCCGAAAGCTGTGCGATGTGTGGCGTGTGCGGAAACTACTTTGTCGTCGAGGCAAACGGTGATTTGTTCCCCTGTGATTTTTACTGTAATGATGAATTCAAACTTGCAAGCATTTTTGAAGAAAATCCGTTTGAGATAAACGGAAAACACAAAGCTTTTATTGAAAAATCGCATATTATTCACGAGAGTTGCAGCAGCTGTAAATATTATATTCTCTGCCGCGGAGGATGTCGGCGGGACAGAACCGATGGCTATACAAAAAACAAATACTGCGAAGCGTATAAGGAGTTTTTTGATTATTCTGCAGACAGAATGGCGATGATTGCAAGGAGGATTAAAGATGAGTGATATTATCTATATCGTTGTTGTTCTTTTTGCAACGCCTCTCGGAGCGCTTGCAGGTATCGGCGGAGGCGTTATTATTAAGCCCGTGTTCGACGCCTTCGGAGAATACTCCGCGGCTCAAATTTCAGTTGTCTCCTCCTGTGCAGTTTTTGCAATGTCGCTTGTATCAATGGTGATTAGTTCAAAGCAGATTAAAGAACAAAGGCAACATATAAAAACAATACTGCCGCTTGCTGTCGGCTCCGCTTTTGGAGGTTGGCTCGGCGAATTCATGTTTTCAAGCTATACAAAAAGTGATTGAGATGATGATTAGTTTGCACCTTTTGGCATTTTAAAATCATTTTTGATTTCACTTTTTGAGATTTTACAGAAGTACATATGTGTCTTTTCAAAGGGAACATGAGTCGGTCATTAATTTTAATATACTCTACGCAATATAATTGCACAGAACAATATAAAAGCCTTCCTCCATTTGCAAACATTCAAAAAACGCTGGATTTATCTGTGAACTTGTGGTATGTATTGTTAAAAACAGAAGGAGTAGTTCAAAATGACTATACCGCAATTACTTCGAAAGACCTATGAAGGTATTGAGCGGCGGGGAGAAATCCCAGCCGCTTTTTGTGTGGTATCAACCATTCTTCTGGAAATATACCGTTTTACCCATTATAATGTGAAATAGCTGTTGCCAGTTTACATTTTACCACAATTTTACAAAACTCTGATGATAGGGTTTACATTGATCATTTATAATTCATGGCAGAAACTCAGAGGAGGTTTCCTTTATGATCTATTACGTGGAAGACGAGAGTAACATCCGTGATTTGGTGGTTTACACGCTGAAGGCTTCAGGCTTTGAAGCACAGGGCTTTGAAGATAGTGGAGATTTTTGGTCCGCAATGAAAGCCCAAAA
>JAILFM010000176.1 GCA_024697575.1 Clostridiales bacterium | reverse complement strand
TTTCTGACAGCGCTGAATTTGCCCACTCTTTCAGGCTCCAGCCACAGTGCAAATTTCATTCCGATGCTTTTACAGTATTCCCTGATTTGTCTAAGACCATCCGGATATCTGTCCCTGTCTTCCCGGTTAATTCCGTTATACTCGCCCCAATGCATTTCTTTCCCGGGCGGGCACGCCCAACCGGCATCGATAATGAAAACCTCCGCGCCCATTTCGCACATTTGTTTTGCAAAAAGCAATGCGGTTTCAACACTCATATCATGTTCTGCGCCCATACCGGCTCCGACTTCGAGCACAGGGGATGCTGTCAGAACACTTTTTCTGATGTGTTTAATATTTTCATTGACGGCTTTGTCAAAATCACCGTGAATTACGCCGAAATGAATTTCAGGTGTTATGAGTTTTTCACCGTTTTTCAGCTGATAAAGAGGGAAATAACCCGTAATTTGAGCTGTATATGATAAACGCACATTATCGGATGAATTCTTTGCGTCAAGGTTAAATGTGAACTTTACTCCGCCGCTGTAACCTGCCTGAATAAAGTAATAAACTCCGGTAAGCTTGTTTTTAAGAAAAACGGCGGGGTGTCTGAACCTGTCCGCTTCAAATCGTGTCGTAACGGATGTTATCCCCGGTTTAAGCGCTGAAAAATCAAGTTCGCCTTCTCTTGCCCATTCATCATTTCTGAAATAACCTATCTCATAAATGTTTTCGGGGTTTACTCTCTCTTTAAAGCAAAAATTGCTGATATTAAAGCTTTCAATTGCTCCGCCGTGAATAACAAGTCTTGAAATATTTATACTTTTGTTGCCGTTATTTTCAATTTCAAGGTGCCTTGTCATTATAGCAGTTCCGTCAAGGACAGTGTGCTCTTCAACGGTAACGGGCATAATACCGCTCTCAAATTCAGCAACACAATAAAAGGAAGAGTCGCTTTCATCTTTTTTGAATGAAGTCAGCTTCATCCTTCGGCAAATATCAGAACTGTCCGCTTCAATATTGAAACACATTGGCTCACTGAAATTTTTCGGGTCAATTCTTGTGTCGCAATTTGATAAAACATTCAGCGGGTATCCTGCTGCATTATATCCGCACGCAACGGGAACGCCCTTAAACAGCGCTTCTTCAAACACAGAATATGACGAGCGGTAGCAAATAACCGTCTTATCGTCATATTCAATAATTTGTGCGTCTTTAAAGCTGTTCATTCATCTTTACTGTTTGTGTTTATGAAGCCGAATGCAAGGAAGACGGCGGCAACGGATATAAATCCGCAGGCGATAATCGGTGACCAGTGCAGGGCTGTGAGCGATTTAACTTTTGTCAGTTCGATTGCGATGATGTATGTACCAATTTCAAATGAAATCAGCGACATATAAAACAGACCGCTTAAGAGCTTGCTGCTTATAAGACCGATGTCAATTGCAATATACAGCGCAAATAAAACAAACAAAGGCAGAGCACGCTGATAGAGAAAAGCAAGCTTATCGAATTTAAACAGCACATAGAATATATAGCCGACTATTGTCGAAAAACATATTAATGCTGTGACCGGCGGTTTGGTAACCTTTAAAACGGGCAGAACAATGCAAACCCAGCAGCATAAAACAAGACCGATAATATAACCAAACCAAAAGTCATACCTGTGGATCGAAAGGTCAATGGCGGTGCAGAAAGAAGCCGGGAAAACAAGAAGGGCCGTAACCATTGCCGCAAAATTTTTGGAACCTTTTGATATCACACCTTTGCCTTTTTTCTTAACTTTGGGACTTTCATTTGATACGGCATTAATACGCGCCGCGTCGCAAACGGGGCATACCGACACACCCTCCGGCAGTTCTCTGCCGCATGAAGAACAAAACATAAAAATACCTCCGAATTATTATTCTCACTAAGTATATCACAATTTTATGGTTTTACAATAATGAATAATCAACAAACATTCAAGTGAAAATATATTTTTCCTGTCTTTACTTTTTACCACCCGTAATTTATAATTTTGTTGAAAATTTTGAAATTTATTTTAAGGGGATTACTCCATGAAGGATTACATTATAAAGCTTGACAAACCCGCTTCGCGCTGGGATTTAACATATCCTGTAGGCAACGGTCGCATCGGCGGCAGTATTTCGGGCGATCCGCTTAACGAAAAGATTTATATAAACGAAGAAAGCATCTGGTCATCATCCGGGCTTAAAGATACATCAGAGGGCTTTTATGATAAAATGCTTCACGCGCGTGAGCTGATTATGAACGGTGAACTTGATAAAACCGATGAATATATGAATAAAGCTATGGTTAGCTTTAATACCGTTAAAAGCTATGAATATGCCGGTATTCTCAATGTTAAGTTTACTCCGAGCCTTAAAATCAAAAACTATATCCGTTCGCTTGATCTTGTCAACGGCGTTGCGAAATGCGAATATCAGAAAGAAAAGACAAATTATTTAACCGAGTTGTTTGCTCCCGTGAAAGAGAACATTCTGGTTTACCGTGTAAGAAGCGATAAAAAATCATCGTATTCTTTTGAGTTTACCCGTGAGAATATAAAACTTGTAAAAGTTACAAATGAAATGATAGTTGCCGATTGTTCAACCGCTTTCGGTGATCACCGGTTCACCGTTTCCGTAAAAATTGTTACCGACGGTGAAAAAACGGCCGAAGGCGGCGTGATTAGCATTAATAATGCCGAAACTACCGTAGTTTATATAAGCGTTATTACCGCCTTCAGAACTGCGGAATTTCACAGCGAAAGTCTTGCTCTTGTGAATTACTCTCTTTCAGATTGCGAAAAGATAATTGAAGAGCATAAAAAAGAATTTTACGGTATTATGACGCACTCGGATTTGTCAATCAATTCGGATAAGAATCTTGAAGATAGACCGATGTCAAAAAGACTTAAGAGGCTCAAAAAATCATCTTTTTCAAAGGATTACGGTCTTATAAATATCTATTGGCAGTTCGGTAAATACCTTCTTGTTTCTTCTTCAAGAAACGGCTGTTTACCCGCAAACCTTCAGGGAATCTGGGTTGAGGGCATTGAAAACCCGTGGAATTCCGATTTTCACACAAATATCAACTTGCAGATGAATTACTGGCAGGCAGAAGCAGCGGGGCTTTCGGATTTTACACAGCCGCTTTTTGATTTTATGAATAAATATCTTCTGGAAAGCGGAAAAAAGACCGCAGCGGATTATTATCACATTGACGGAACCGTAGTTCATCATCTTAGCGATATTTACGGCTTCACATGTCCTGCCGACGGAGTATGGGGCATTTGGCCAATGGGCGGCGCATGGCTTTGCTACCATATGTGGGAACACTATCTTTACACGGATGATGTTGACTTTTTGAGAAACGATGCGTATGAATACATAAAACAGTCTGCGCTGTTTTTTATGAATTATATGTTTGAGGGTAAAGACGGCAAGCTTCTCACCGGCCCTTCAACTTCGCCCGAAAATTCCTTTATCTTTAAACATAAGCCTGTCAGCCTGACAGTGTCGCCTGCAATGGATACGGAGATAATAACAGGCCTTCTCGGCTTTTATATCGAATGTGAAAATATCCTTGATATTGACAGCGAATTGAAACAACGGGCTGAAAATACATTAAGCAAAATGCAAACTCTTAAAATCGGGAAATACGGCCAGCTAATGGAGTGGATAGAGGATTATAAAGAGGCGGAAAAAGGTCACCGCCATATTTCACATGCCTTCGCTCTTTATCCCGGCGGGATGATAACAAGGCAAACTCCGGATTTGTATAATGCAATTAAAGTGACTATTGACAGGCGCCTTCGCGCCGGAGGCGGTCACACAGGCTGGTCAAGAGCGTGGCTTATAAACCTTTTTGCCCGCCTTCGCTCCGGAAAAGATGCATATAAAAATCTGAGAAAGCTTTTCACAAAGTCCACAATTGACAATCTGTTTGACATGCATCCGCCTTTTCAGATTGACGGCAATTTCGGCGGAGCTGCCGGTATAACAGAAATGCTACTTCAAAGCCATGAAGGTTTTATCTCTCTTTTGCCTGCAGTCCCGATGGATTTCAGCGGCAAATTTGATAATCTTGTCGCAAGGGGCAATGTCAGGGTCAGCTGTGAATTTGAAAAAGGCGAGGTTATCAGTTTTTTACTCGAAAGCTTTTGCGATAAAACCGTTAAGGTCGAACTGCCTGAATATCAGACAGGCGTATTAAGCTGCGATACCGGCGAAAATATTATTAAGAATGAAGACGGCTTGTATTGCGTCAATATCGAGGCAGATAAAAGAAATAAATTCAACGTTAAAAACTGATTTTTCAATTATTTGTTGACAAAATAATTATAGTGTGTTAGTATATCTCCTGTTCAAACGGCGTGGGCCATTAGCTCAGTTGGTTAGAGCACTCGGCTCATAACCGAATGGTCCGGGGTTCGAGTCCCTGATGGCCCACCATGCGTTTATATAGGGGTATAGCTCAGTTGGTAGAGCAGCGGTCTCCAAAACCGCGTGCCGAGGGTTCAAGTCCTTCTGCCCCTGCCAGAAAAAAGCACGCGGAAGCGTGCTTTTTTCAACTAAATCCACCCTGTCGGGTGGATGAAATCTGCCTTGCAGATGAAATCCCGCTTCGCGGCATGAAATCCGCCTCGACGGCAGATGGGTGGATATAATTTCATCGTGAGCTATAACGGGTGTTTGATATTTAATAGTCAGTAATGATGAGGTCAAAGATGAATAACAAACTAAAACGGTCGGTGTGGATAATTTTCGGTATAGGCTTTATTGCTTATATTTTTTCTGCAGGTCGGTGGAATATCGCCTTCACAGCGTGGATATGGCCGTTTGCTTTCCTGTATTACAGCAGGCAGTCTAAAACAAAGCGCCGGTTTCTACTCCTTGTTGCGGCTCTTGCCATCGGTCATGTAATTAAATGGCTGAATGTGATGGATGGCGGCTATATACTTGACGCGGTTTTCTGTCTGCTTTGGAGTTATTGTTGGGTGTTGCCGTTCCTCGCTGACCGGCTGGTTGCCAAAAAACTTCCGGGTTCCATTTTGAGCAGTTTGATTTTTCCGGCGGTTTTCGTTTCCATCGAATGTCTGCGTTCGCTTACTCCTTTAGGCAGCATCGGCGCAATTGCTTACTCTCAGTCCGGATTTTTACCGCTGGTGCAGGTTACTTCATTGATTGGCAGCTTTGGCTTATCATTTTTAATCTGTTGGTTCGGGGCGGTCGCTGTCAATGTTACAGAAAAGAGGCAGGGCAGTAAAACGATAGCTGTTGTGTGTTTTTCTGCGCTTTTAATCTCGATTGGATTCGGCTGTGTCCGGCTGGCGGCATTCCCTGTTGATACTGAAAACACGGCTCGTGTTGCGAGCGTTGTCGGTCCGTATTATAAAAAGCAAAAAGACGGTACTTACGATGAGATTACGGCTGAAGAAAGCCTTCATTATTTTCTTTCCGAAGCTCAACGCGCAGCAGACGGCGGGGCGAAAATCGCTTGCTGGAACGAAGAGGCGTTTGCGCTTAAAGAAACGGAAGAACATCTTATTTTGGACGCTGCTACAGAGTTCGCAAAGGCGAACGGCATGATCCTTATAATCGGCTATGAATTGAGCGACAGCGACGGAAGTGAAAACGGTGATTCAATCAATAAATCTATCCTTGTAGAGACTAACGGAACTGTGACTGAATATGTTAAAACACATCTCATTCCGTTTATAGAGTTACCCGGCTATGTCAAAGGTGAGGGCGCCGTTCCGTCGGTTGCAACGAATTATGGCATAATTTCCTGTATTATCTGCTTTGACGATACGTTTATGGGTTTTGTGCGTGAAAATACCGTGTCGACCGATATTCTGTTTGTACCCTCCTGGGACTGGGAGCCGATTAAACACACGCACACCGATATTTCGGAGTTTCGTGCAGTTGAAAACGGTTTTACGCTTGTTAAACCGACCTATGACGGCATCAGTACAGCCGTAAACAGGCTGGGCTATGGAATCAAACGCTTTGACACTGCGGGCGTCGGCTTTGATACGGTTCAGTTTGCGGACATTCCGACCAGAGCTGTTCCGACTTTGTATTCAAGAATCGGCGATGCGGTTGACACCGTGTTATTTCTGTCCGGGTTTGTCACACTTGCACTCGGAGCGGTACAGTTACATAATAAACGCAGTAAACAGTCAGTAACATATTAAGGAAACGCTGATTAAATCAGCGCTTCCTTAGAAAAATTAAAACATTTGAGTAGCGCGGAATAAATTGCCGTTGATATAACAGCGATTTATTCCGCGCTTTTTTTCATGGAAAAATAATAGACAGAATATGTATTCCGTCTATTACTTGCAAAATATTGCGCTCTTTCGCTTGAATTATAAGCCCGAAAACGCCAAAAGTCAACCTAAATCAGATTATTATCAACAATTTTCTAATAAAAATAAGTGCCATACTCCAAATTTTGATAATTGAGCACATAAAAATGTTACTTATTCTCGGAATTTTTATTCCCGTATAGAGAAAAATGGTGATTTTCTGTATTTTTTTCACCCGATAAAAGCCCTGTATTCCATCTTTCCGGCGTTTGGAAATATATACCGGGAAAATTTTTATAGACGGAATACATATTCTGTCTATACCGTGTTTTCTAATATTTATAGCATTCAATTACGAATTACGCATTTGATTAATGAGTCCGGTATTTCTTACCCGTCCTCAAGGGACGGAACAAAATACCGGCGGACGGTTAA
>JAILFM010000175.1 GCA_024697575.1 Clostridiales bacterium | reverse complement strand
ATCGGTGACTGTATGTGCAGCGAAGCTCTTCGCGACAGCGTTTTTGCGCTGTATGACATCGACGGCGTAAGGCTTGAAGAGAGCAGAACAATTCTCGAATCCATGCGTAACACTATGGGCGGCCACGGCAAAATCGAGTGCTACCTCGGCGTAGAAAACCGCAAAGACGCCCTTCGAGGCGCAAACTTTGTTGTCAACGCCATTCAGGTCGGGCTTTATGACCCGTGCACGATAATTGACTTTGAAGTCCCCAAAAAATACGGCCTTCGCCAGACTATCGCCGACACGCTCGGTATCGGCGGCATTATGCGCGCGCTTCGCACAATCCCCGTTATGGACGATTTTGCAAGGGATATGGAAGAAGTTTGCCCCGACGCCTATTTTCTTAACTATACAAACCCGATGGCAATGCTTTCAGGCTATATGCAGCGCTACACCGGCGTTAAAACGGTCGGTCTTTGCCACAGCGTTCAGGTTTGCAGCGAGTCACTGCTGAACGAAGTCGGTATGCAGGATAAACTTGAGGGCAGAAAAGAGCTCATCGCCGGCATTAACCATATGGCGTGGCTGCTTGAAATCCGCGATAAGGACGGCAACGACCTTTATCCTGAGATTAAAGCCCGCCTTGAAAGCAATAACTATAAGCTTGACGATAAAGAATGCGGCAATAAAGTCCGCCTTGAATATATCAAGAATTTCGGCTACTACTGCACTGAATCCAGCGAACACAACGCCGAATACAATATGTTCTATATCAAGAGCAAATACCCCGAGCTTATTGAAAAATACAACATTCCGCTTGACGAATATCCCCGCCGCTGTGTAAACCAGATTGAAGGGTGGAAGAAGGAATACGCCGAGCTGCTCGAAAGCGGCGTTAAGGCGCATGAGCGTTCAAATGAATACGCTTCTCACATAATGGAAGCCATCGCCACTTCAAAAGCCTATCAGATCGGCGGCAACGTGCTCAACAGCGACCACCTTATCTCCAATCTGCCCGCTGAAGCTTGCGTTGAAGTTCCCTGTCTTGTCAACGGCAGCGGCATTCATCCCTGCCATGTGGGCGCTCTGCCCGTTCAGTGCGCGGCTATGAACATGACAAACATCAATGTTCAGCTTCTGACGATTGAAGCAGCCCGCACAAGGAAGAAAGAACATATCTATCAGGCTGCTATGCTCGACCCGCACACCGGCAGCGAACTTGATATAGACACCATCAAGAAAATGGTTGACGCTCTGATTGAAGCTCACGGCTCATACCTGCCGGAATACAGATAAGAAAAATAAACTGCCATGAATTTTAAGAAAATAGGCGAATCACAGATTTTCGAGGGCTTTTGCATAATCAAGAACATTGATGTCAAAATGACGGCGAAAGGCTCTTCATACCTTGATATGACAGTCGCTGACAATGACGGTGAAATCAACGCGAAGCTTTGGGATTATAAAGAGAATATCGTAGGGACATTTGAAAAAAATGATTTTGTCAAGGTTCGCGGTAATTATGTTCCATTTAACGATTCGCTGCAGTTTCGCATTGATCGTATAAGGCTTGCCGATGAACGGGATGAAGTCAAAATCAGCGACTATGTTCCGTCCGCTGTTCTTGAAGGCGATATAATGCTCACTGAAATCGAAAAAACCGTTGATTCATTCAGCGACCCGGAGCTTAAGCTTCTTGTTGCCAAATGCCTTGAAAAAAACAGAGAAAAGCTTCTCTACTGGCCCGCGGCGAAAAGCATGCACCATGCCGTGCGCGGCGGCCTTTTGATGCACACATTAACCCTTGTAAGGCTTGCCGAAGGTATATGCAAAGTTTATCCGTTTGTCAACAGAGATTTGCTTCTTGCGGGCGCGATTCTTCACGACATTGCAAAAATTGAGGAGCTCAAGTCAAGCGACATCGGCATTGCCGGTGAATACACCGCCAAGGGCAACCTTCTCGGTCACCTTGTTATGGGCGCGATTGCCGTTGACGAAATCGGTAAAGAAAACGGAATAAGCGAAGAAACGCTTATGCTTGTTGAGCATATGCTCATTTCACACCACGGCACACCGGAGTTTGGAGCGGTAAAAAGCCCGATGTTTATCGAAGCGGAGCTTCTGAGTGAAATTGACCTTATGGACGCCAGGGTTTATGAAATGGCAAAGGCGACCGGCGAAGTCGAGAGCGGCGCTATGACTCCCAAGCAGTGGGCGCTTGAGGGCAGAGTGCTTTATAACCACGGTAAAGCCGGCACAGGCGATGTGCAGTTATTATAATTATTACGGAGGATATGTCATGAGAAACCATGAAGTCACTTCAGTTCAGCCGCTTCTTAAAAAGGACGGTACTCTCACAGAACCGGGCTGGTCAAAAAAGCTTTTGCAAATCTATGACCGCAAACAAATTAAAGCGCCGAAATTCAGAATTAAAGAGTGGGACTATTATCTTATCATTTCCGAGAAAAATAATTTCGGCGTCGCTTTGACTGTTTCCGACGACGGATATATCGGGCTTCAATCGGCGACCCTTCTCGATTTTTCAGTTCCGTGGGAGCATACGGAAACAGTGCTTAACGCATTTCCAATGGGTAAGTTCAAACTTCCTTCCGATTCCTCCAAAGGCAATACGGTCTATCACGACAAGCGCCTTGATATGGAATTCCGCGTAACCGAAGGAAAAAGAAGACTGCTTTGCAATTTCAAAAACTTCTTTGAAGGCAAAGACTTTTCATGCGATATAACCCTGCAGCAGCCGGATATGGACACCATGGTTATCGCCACACCGTGGAAGGAGAAGAAAACGGCGTTTTATTACAACCAGAAAATCAACTGCATGCGCGCCGAAGGCAAGGCGACTTTTAACGGCAAAGATTACGTTTTTGACCCGTCAACCGATTTCGGTACCCTTGACTGGGGCAGAGGCGTGTGGACATATGACAACACATGGTTCTGGGGCAGCGGCAACTGCGACCTTGACGGTCATAAATTCGGTTTTAATATCGGTTACGGATTCGGCGACACATCTGCGGCAAGCGAAAACATTCTCTTTTATGACGGAGTTTGCCACAAGCTTGACGATGTAACCTTTAATATCCCGGAATCCTCTTACACCGACCCGTGGACGTTCACTTCAAGTGACGGCAGGTTTGAAATGGATTTTGTGCCGATCATCGACAGAGCCGCAAAAATTGATGCCAAAGTGATAATCAGCGACCAGCATCAGGTCTTCGGCAGATTAAGCGGCAAGGCGGTTCTCGACGACGGCACAGCGCTCAATATAAAGGATGTTCTCTGCTTCGCGGAGCATGTTCACAACAAATATTAAGGGAAATAAAATGTCGGATTGGACAGAAATTAAAATCACCGTCCCCGCTGACAGAGTCGACGAGGCCGGTGATATCGCCCAAATGGCGGTGCCTTACGGTATTTATATTGAAGATTACAGAGATTTGGAGCAGCAGGCGCTTGAAATAGCGCATATCGACATTATCGACGAGCAGCTGCTCGCTAAAGACAGAACAAAGGGCATTGTTCACATCTATATATCCCCGGAAGAAAACCCGGCGGAAGCCTCCGCTTTTTTGACGGAAAGGCTGAGCGCAGCGGGAATTGACTGTTTCATTGACAGAAGTCAGTGCAAAAACGCCGATTGGGAAAATAACTGGAAACAGTATTTTAAACCTATGCCCGTGGGCGAAAAACTGCTCATTCACCCGGTATGGGAACAGGAATTTGACGCAGGTAACAGAAAAGTCATTCACATTGAGCCGGGCCTTGCGTTCGGTTCCGGCTCGCATGATACAACAAGGCTGTGCCTTGAATCGCTTGAAAAATACGCAAAACCCGGCAAAACAATGCTCGATGTCGGCTGCGGCAGCGGTATTCTGTCCATATGCGGTCTTCTCCTCGGTGCCGACAGAGCAACGGGCGTTGATATTGACCCGCTTGCTGTCAAAACAGCCAAAGAAAACGGCGATTTGAACTCTTTTCATGAACCTGAATTCACCGTTATTCAGGGCTCACTGACAGATAAAATCAGCGGTAAATTTGACATTATAACCGCAAACATTGTTGCCGACATTGTCATTGAGCTTTGTAAAGATGTTAAAAAGTTTATGAATGACGGCGCGGTATTGATAACAAGCGGCATTATTCTGCCCCGCGAAACCGAAGTCCTTAAAGGCTTTGAAGAAAACGGCCTTGAAGTCGTTAGCCGGCGTGAAAGCAGCGGCTGGCTGTGCTTTGAAGTTAAAGGGAAATGAAATGTCAAAATGCAACAAAATTACCACAAAACGTTCACAAATTGTTCATATATGAATTGAAATTTTCTTGTTTTTCTTGTTGCGAAAACATCGCCTGACGGATAAAATATACTTGCAAACAGGGAACAGGGGTTGTAATGACGATTTAGTTGCAATGACGATTTAAGAATTAATTCCGCATTAATCTATCAATCGTCCCTACGATAATTCCGCATTACGCATTACGAATTCCGCATTACATTAAATTTGGTAATTTCCGCTTCCGTGTCAAAAGGGGGGCTCGGCGGCGGTCAAATACACCGGGGGTTGACCCCGAAAAAAATCGGGGGTATTACCCCAAAAATTATGGAGGATTTTAACAATGTTAAAAGCTAAGTTAGATCAGGTTCGCAAGAACAAGAAGGGCTTCTCCCTTGTTGAGCTCATCATCGTTATCGCCATCATGGTTGCTCTTATCGCCGTTCTCGCTCCCGCATACATCAAGTATGTTCAGAAGTCAAGAGACAGCGCTCTCGCAACCGCTGCTGAAGACATCGCAACCGCTATGAAGACCTATGTTGCTGACCCGGATTATGGTAATAGTTTGACATCAGAGGGCACTATGGCAACACTTGATAATGGTACTTATTTTGTTGAAGTTTCAGGTAACCACATTTACTTCTCTTTTAATGCTGCTGGAACATTCGGCTCAAGAACTAAGGTTACAACTAATAGCGATCTTCTCAACTATGCTGGTATCGATGATACCAAAGGTATGGGCAAGTCAAATAATGTTTGGGAAATCAGAGTTTCCTCAAATACATACGGTAAGACCACTGGTCAGACAGTTACCGGTCCTGTTTTGTCCTCAGAAACACATCCTAATAACTAATTCCAGTTATAATATTTGACTGAGTTATTAAATGAGTATCAGGCCCCCACCCCTTGGGGGCTTTTTCTTATATCGGGCTGTTTTAGTATGCATAAAATTGCGCGATATAAGAAAAATGTGAAGGGAATTTGTAATTAATGAAAAAACAAAATAAAAACAAAAAAGGATTTTCACTAATAGAACTGATTATTGTGATTGCAATTATGGTTAGCTTGATCGCTATACTTGCCCCGAAATATATAAAATATGTTGCTGAAGCGAGGGATATGACAATTCTTAACGCAGCGGAGACTGTTTTATCATTCACAAAAACGGAATTCGGTAATGGCACCCTTTACGGAAATGGAAGTATTTTGGTATCAAGTCACAAAAGTGACGGCAATATTATTGGTATTGAATTTATTCCCGACCCCGATTTGCCCTTTGTGATGACAGACTTTAACGGGAACGAACTGACCGGTCAGGCGGCGGAAGATGAATTCTGCCGACAGTGTAACCTTAAGGATGTCACATCGAAAAGCAACCTGATTTACGAGATTAAGATCACCGGTACGGTTTACACTTCTTTTGAAATCACTTTAGAGGAGTATAATGAGAGACATGAGCAACAAGGCGGCTGAGAGATATACACTTAATGATATCTTCACAAGGAACTACCAGTCGTGGTTCCTTGTGTCATTAGTTTTAATGATTCTGACTCCGATAGTCACTTTTGCAGTCAATTCATTCACAATTCAGAATCAGTTTGATTCGTCATTGATGATTCAGATACTTGCGATGTCGGTATTTCCAGGCGATTATATGTATGAGATCTATAGAACCGCGACCCTGTTTGCAATTCTCACGGCTGCAGTCGGGCTATTGTCATATTTGGCAGCCAAAAAGAAGTATTCTCTAAAAACAAATTTTGCGGATGAGATTCCGCTGTTTTTTCTTTTCCTTTTTTCTGTATTAATCGCCGTCAGCGTGATTGTCAACAAAACCGACAGATATAATGTTATGGGTTATTCCACCTTTGGTGAAGGCGCAATGAACCATATTTATTATGTCATCATCTTCTATTTCGTCGCTTCTAAGATTAAAAACCAGATATTTAAAAACGCTGTTATCTATATTTTTTTGATAATAGATATTATTCTCTCTGTTTTAGAGATTATTGATGAAAACTGGCATCATATACACGCTTTCGCTTATAATGGCCTTGCGGCGAATGCGATTTTTAAAAATTGCAATTTTTATGGCTATTATCTGACGATCGCAACGATGCTCTGCGCGGCGATATTTGCCCTTGAAAAAGAGAACAAGGTTAAAAAGTGGCTGGCTTTTGCCGCTTTGCTTCTGAATTCTTTCATGATCAACCTTTGCGACACTTTTGGTTGTTTTTTGGCATGTGTTGTTGCTTTCATCTTCTTGGCGATTGCCGTTGCCGTGAGGGACAAAAAGTTCCCGCTTATGTGTATTGTAGGTTTAGTTGTTTTTGTCGGAGTTAATCTGATTGCCGGACATTGGTATAATGATTATTTCGCGAACCTCAAGACATTGGGCGGCGATGTGGGCGCAATTGCTGCCGGCGGTGAGGAAGCGCAGCACGCCGGAACCGATCGTTGGAACCTGTGGACCCTGACCTGGGGATATATCAAAGAGAAGCCCTGGCTCGGCTGGGGAACACGTGGAATTTCAAAAAGTCTTGGCAGTGAAAGCATAAATGGTGACGATTTGCCTCATAATGAATATCTTCAGTACGGCGCATATTACGGTTTGCCTGCCCTGTTCTTCTACGTCGCTGGCTTGGTTGGAGTGGTTATTAAAGCCGTTCGCAAGCGTAAATTTCTTGATAACGCAACTCTCGCCTGTTTAACGGCGGCTTTCGGCTATATGAGTTCGGCGTTTTTCGGCAACACTGTTGATTTTGTCGCCCCGTTTTTCTTCATTTTTCTCGGTCTTGCAAATGTTCACGAAACCGACGGCGTTATACCACGTCCGCGTGTTGACGCATTGAGTTTGGCAAGAAAATTTGTCGGCAGGGTGTTTTTATACGGCATTTAAAAGATTATCAGTTTTTGACCTGCTCTTCGGCTGAAAAGATGAATAGTTTCAGCGGCACTTTGCAATTTTGCAGAGTGCCT
>JAILFM010000169.1 GCA_024697575.1 Clostridiales bacterium | reverse complement strand
TTCACGAGACTGTTCCGAGACTTGATTTTAAAACTCCGCTGTGATAAAATCACTTTGAAATCTCAGGGAGCGCTGATTAAAACGAAGCGTTTCCATCATAATAACCGGAGGGATTATGAGGCAGAATTTAAAAAGAACATTAGGAATATTACTTGCAGCAATTATTCTTTTATCCGGCGTTTCGTTCGCTTGGGCTTCATTTGACTGGGAAAGCTACTGGCAACAAAACGGAGAAGAAATCGCGCGCGGGGTTTATGTTGCCCCCGGTCATACCGAGAGTGAAAGAATTATCAGATGGTACACCGAAGAAAAAGACGGCAACACTGTTGCCGTGAGTAAAAGCGAGGATATGAACGGCGCCGTGACATTCACCGCCGGCACTGTCCCGACACTGCAGGGCGATTATTCCGCCGAAGCTGAAATAAAAAATTTGAAAAGCGGAAAAACCTATTATTACACCTGCAGCAGCGGGTCTTATTCTTCGCCCGTTTATCATTTTGAAACTGCCTCCGGAAGTGACTTCTCGGCGCTTTATGTCACCGACGTTCACATCAGCCTTGATGACCGTAATATCAACAGCGTCATGAACCAATCGGGCAAATTTGCTTCTGTCATTTCGCAGGCAAATGAAAAAGCCGATATTTCCGTTATTCTTTCGGCAGGCGATCAGGCGTCGGAGGGCAGAAGAGCCGAATATTGCGGCTTTGTCTCCCCTGTTGATGCGAAAAACAACACCGTTGCTATTCTTGAAGGCAACCATGACAGAAAGTATGTTGACTATAAATACTTCAACGCCAATCCCGAAAAAGAAAACGGCGGAATACGCAGTTACATCGGCGGCGACTATTGGTTTGTCAAAGGCGATTGTCTCTTCCTTATGATGGACACCAACAACGGCGACGGCATGTATCACTACGGCTTTATCAAAGAAGCAGTGAAAGCGAATCCCGGTGTCAAATGGCGCGTTGCCATGTTCCACCATGACCTTCTCGGCGGCAGAATCCCTCACAGGGAAGCTGAAAACAAGCTGATTAGACTTTTGATAATGCCGATGCTCGACGAATTTGCCGTTGACCTTGTGCTTATGGGTCACAGCCATTACTACACGATTTCAAATGTTGTGTATAACCGCAAAACCGTTCTTTCAACAAAAGATATTGACAGCGTTACCGACCCTGCGGGCACAGTGTATATGGTTTCAGGCTCTATCAACCGCCCGCGCGGAGTTGATCCCGATAACCTGCCGCCTGTCGGCGAAAATATCGGTCAATATGTTGACACCGACAAAGTCATTTACAATATTCTTGATTTTTCGGAAGACTCGATAACAATCAAAAGCTATTACCTTGATGAAGAAGACTCGTTTAACACCTTCACAATTTCAAAAACATCCCAGGCGGGCGGTCACCCGAAATTCGGAAAAAACCCGGTTAACTATGTCGTAAGATTTCTCGGAAGAATATACGCTCTTTTTAATAACATCGGTAAATATAACGACTTGAAAGAGCATGGTTGCGATATACCGTTTTTCGATGCTGTCATCGGCAGATGATTGAAAATATAAACTATGCTTACCATACTTTAGTGTTTTTCACGGGGGGGATATAAATGTTCTTTTTCGGAACACTCCTGGCGGCGATAGGGCTTAAAAATATTATTCTTGCCCTTGCGGCAATTCTGCCGGCGGTTTTTCTTATGATTAAAGTTTACAGGGCCGACAGGCTTGAGAAAGAGCCTATAGGTTTTTTGTTTAGGCTCGCCGTTGCGGGCATAATATCAACAGCAATCGCTGTTTTTGCGGAATATATCGGCGGATTTATCATCGAGGCTATCGGCTTTGAAAGCAAAACCGTCTCAAATTTTGTTTTATACTTCGCCGTTGTCGGCTTAAGCGAAGAATGGGCAAAGTTTTATCTTCTCAAAAAGCGCACTTTCTTTTCGCCGAACTTCAACTGCCAGTTCGACGGCGTTGTTTATTCCGTGTTTGTTTCACTGGGCTTTGCCCTTTGGGAAAACATCCATTATGTTTTTTCATACGGTTTGTCAACAGCGCTTGTCAGAGCGGTAACGGCGGTGCCGGGCCACGCCTGTTTCGGAGTCTTTATGGGTATTTTTTACGGCGCGGCGAAAAAATACTGGAACACGGGTGAAGAAAAAAGAGCAAAATCCAATCTGAAAAAAGCCGTTATTATTCCGGCGCTGATTCACGGTTGCTACGATTTCATCGCGACGCTTGAGGGCGAAATGTCAACTCTCATCTTCCTCGCTTTCGTTATTCTGATGCTTGCGATTTCATTTAGGCTTGTAAAAAAAGCGTCCGAGCTTGACAGCCGCATTGTTCAGGAAACCAGTATCGTGTGTGACAGATACGGCAGGCCGGTGTATGCCGACCCCATGTTTATCTATAACACTCAGAAAAACGATAAGTAATCGGTAAACCATAGGTACCTAAGCCAAAAAATAGGCCGCCCGAATGGGCGGCACAGGGGAAGATGTTAACTTTTGCGGCAAGCATCTGGAAGATTTATGCTCCATGGAAGTAAATCTTTAATGAAGTCTGTATTTTTGTCATCCATATGCTCAGGAATAACGGTAAGAAGATGTTTAAGGTCCGGCATTTCTTACCCACCCTTCAAAGGCGGAACAAAATACCGGCGGAAGATTGATAATCTTCCCTACAGTTTAGCTCGGCTCTGTGTTCAATTCCGCATTACGCCATACGCATTCCACATTGATTTATCTGCTTTCACCTTTCCACTTTTCCAGCACAGCCTCAACCCGGGCAATAAGTTTTTCTTTTTCCGGAATTACATTGGTGTAGGTCGAAGCAAAAATGTTGTTTGAAAGTCCGCCCAGCGCATACTCAGCGCTTACGCTGTCTTTATCGGTGCAAAGAATAAGACCAATAGGCGGATTGTCACCTGGTTCATTCACTTCCGAGGCGTAGTAATTAAGGTACATATTCACCTGATATTCCAATAGGCAAGCAACAACTCGTTGTTGACCTGAATCGCAACATTTTGCCTTGAGTTCAGCATGATTTCCCTAATTTGAGAAATCATTTCCTGTTGAATAATCAATTACTTATCCGTGGTTTATCCTCGTCGATTTTCTATGTCCGCTTTTTGCAATCCACCCATCTGCAACTATCCGCCATCGGTTATCGTCCCGAATAATCACGCATTGATTTACTTCCGTACATCTTCAGTAATAAAACATTATTTTACGGCATCCTATTACATACAAGGTTCAAGACAAGGAACCGTCCCGTGTTTATCGCCTGTCTAACATCTGCTATTCTTGTTTATACGCATTTTATTCACCTATTGTTATATACGCTTTTGTTAATCCTTGTTTTGTCCTTTTGGGCGTCATATAATCATTTCCATATATCTGTTTTAACAATTCATCATAACATAAAGGACATTTTATTCTTGTATCCTCGAAATCCATCCAAATTGTTTCATCAAAATACGATGATTTAAACAGACTACCTTTTACACCACCATATGAAGCCGGAAGGCATACAAAAGTCTGCGACTTAGGATTATCTTTTAATGATGCAATTAACTGCAAAATTTTTCTCCTTATGGATCGCCTAGGGAAAACTATCATCAATATTTTTTTAAGAATATCTTTTATGCTTTTATTGTTACTTGAGTATATCGTACTGTAAAGTCTACTGTGTTTTTGTGTCATTCGTGACAATATTTTTTTATCTTTATCATTAGCAAAGCCATTATCTAAAGGAAAAATATCGAAATAAACCCCCTTATTAAACTTTTCGTTTTCACACCCATTAGGCCACTTATAAGTATTATAAACACATATCCTAACTATTTCAGGTATAACACTGTTTTTATCGGTCTCATCATCTTGATAGAAGTATTCAGACTCATCAAAATAATTATAAAATATTTTTTTGAATTTAATAATACTATCTCTCGTCATCCAAATATCAATATCATCATCCCATTTTATAAAACCCTTATCTCGAACTGCACCCAACAAAGTTCCATATGCCGCAAAATAATCAATTTGATTTTCTTCACATGCTTTATTAAATGTTTTAAGTATTTTCAGTTGCAATTCCTGTTCTTCTTGTATAGTTAATTCTTTAATTTTTTTCATAACAGATACCGCCTTGCAATTTTTTCTTGAAAATGTCATAAAAATATTTGAATTCATCCGTTTTAACAAACACTATA
>JAILFM010000166.1 GCA_024697575.1 Clostridiales bacterium | reverse complement strand
TTTTGTCTCAAATCTTGAAATAAACAAATTATTTCTGCAATTTTTCGACTTCATCAGTCGAAAAACCTGCTCGCCGTTCTAAACACCCCGATTTAATCAGCGTTTCCATAGAGATTTTACCGTTTATCAACTTAATCCGTTTTTTACGCCATATTTAACACGGCGTAAAGCTTCAGAACAGCCCTGTATTAGAATTTTTACGGATTAACGGTTGACAAACGGATTTTTTTGGGTTATCATATGAACAGTTATTCATATGAAAGGATATTCATATTTATGAGTGAGTTATCAGAACATAATCATGACAGACTGATTGAAGAAGTTTCCGGTGAAATGCCGGACGATGATATGCTTTATGATTTGGCTGAGCTTTTTCATATTTTCGGCGATTCCACGCGAATTAAAATCCTTTATGCTCTTTTTGAGAGTGAGATGTGTGTGTGCGCAATTGCCCAGCTTCTGAATATGAATCAGTCGGCGATTTCACACCAGCTGAGAATATTGAAGCAGTCAAAGCTTGTCGGGTGCCGCCGCGAAGGCAAAACAATTTATTATCATTTGTCAGACGACCATGTTAAAACCATAATTAACCAGGGTATGCAGCATATCAACGAATGAGAGGGTGAATTATATGGAAAAAGAAAACAACAAACCGATAATCATCAGAATGATTGTTTCGTCTGTTATTCTTGCCTTAGGGATATTATTGAATAATATTACAGCTGTTCCGGGTATAGTGTATTTTCTGATAATGCTCACGGCTTATTTGGTTTTATCATATGATATTCTGTTTGAAGCCGGGGAGAATATAATTCACGGTGAGCTGCTTGACGAAGAGTTCTTGATGAGCATTGCCACGGTCGGAGCTATTGGTTTAAAGGAGTATATTGAAGCTTTTTCTGTTATGCTTCTTTACAGAATAGGGGAGATGTTCGCCGACGCCGCTGTTGATAAAAGCCGCGATTCAATCACAGAGCTTTTGGATATACGCCCGGACAGCGCCTCGGTCAAAAGAAACGGTACTGTCATCACTGTTAAGCCGGAAGAAGTTGAAGCCGGTGAAACAGTAGTAGTAAAACCGGGCGAAAAAATACCGCTTGACGGAGTAATTATATCGGGTGAGACGACTGTGGACGCTTCCGCGCTTACAGGCGAGTCAGTGCCGCAAAACAAGGGTGTAAATGATGAGGTTTTTTCCGGTTGCATAAACATTCAGGGACACATTGAGATAAAGGTTACATCAACCTTTGCCTGCTCAACGGTGTCAAAAATTCTTGAATTGGTTGAAACATCAGCGGAAAAAAAGGCTGTTTGCGAAGGAATAGTAACAAAATTTGCGAGAGTTTACACACCGGTTGTTGTCGCCCTTGCGGTTTTGATTGCCGTTGTTCCTTCAATTGTCACAAAAGATTGGGGAACTTGGGTTAACAGAGCTTTGCTGCTGCTTGTTATTTCCTGCCCGTGCGCGCTGGTTATAAGTGTACCGCTGGCATATTATTGCGGCATAGGTACCGCTTCTTCAAAAGGAATACTTATTAAAGGGTCAAACTATCTTGAGGCAGTTTCAAAAGCAAAATGTGTACTTTTTGATAAAACCGGCACATTGACAAAAGGGGATTTTGAAATAGTTTGTGTAAATCCGGTTTCCGTTGAAAAACAGGAGCTTGTTGAAATGTGTGCCGCAATCGAAAGCAAGTCAAATCATCCGATTGCGAAGGCAGTTTTAAAGGCTTTCGGCGGTGACATTCAATTTGATGTCAGCTTCATTAAAGAGTATGCGGGCAAAGGAATGTCCGGAGTGTTTAAAGGTAAAAAAATAATCTGCGGCAACGCGAAGCTGCTGCAGAGTGAGAATATTGAGTTTAAAGAGATTCAGGCGGCGGGCACGGTTATTTATGTTGCCTGTGACGGCAGATATTGCGGCTCGATAGTAATCGGCGATACTGTCAAAAACAGTTCTATAAACGCTGTATCGTCTCTTAAGAATCTCGGCGTTGAAAAAACCGTTATGCTCACCGGTGACAGCGAAGCTGTCGCCGCAGATGTTGCGGGGAGACTTAGTATTGACGAATATTACGCTTCTCTTTTGCCCGCCGATAAAGTCAGGCTATGTGAAGAATATATTGAAAAAACAGATAATGGTACTGTTGTTTTTGTCGGTGACGGTGTTAACGACGCTCCTGTGCTCAGCCTTAGTGATGTCGGGGTTGCAATGGGCGCTCTTGGTTCTGACGCGGCGATTGAAGCGGCTGACATTGTCCTTATGAACGACGATCTCGAGGACCTTGCCTTGGCGGTAACGCTTGCAAAAAAGACCCAGAAAAAGGTTAAATTCAATATTGCTTTTTCAATCGCCGTAAAATTCATTATTATGATTCTGGGTATAGCCGGCTTTGCCAATATGTGGCTGGCGGTTTTTGCCGATGTGGGCGTCACTTTTATTGCCGTTATTAACTCTGTTCACCTTCTGAAAAAAACAAAGAAAAACCAAGAAAACGACTCGGTTTAATCTAAGTTTCCTTAACCCGATTTTTAGTCAACCTGTCAGGACCGCTGTATATCCATAATATCCGCAAATCCGGTTATATCGAAAATCTCCATAATATCTTTGCTGACATTAACAATTTTCATTTTCCCCTGTTGGTTCATTACCTTTTGCGCTGTCAGAAGAACGCGAAGACCGGCAGATGAAATATAGGCGACATCCTTAAAATCAAAAATCAGTTCACTCACACCGGCAATATTATCATTGACCTCTTTTTCAAGCTGCGGAGCTGTGGTAGTGTCTATCCTTCCGCTGATTTCAATGGTAATTGCGCCGGCATTTTTTATTGTATTAACTGTCATTATTTATTATCTCCTCATAAAGCAATGCTGTCAACTTTTTCGAGCAGATTTGTCAGGGCGCTGATATAATAATTATAATCATTAACGACCTTTTCATCTGTCATATCAAGACGCTTTCTGATTCGCCTTGCGATTCTCATGTAGCTGACAAGCCTGATTTTGTCTTCTTTTTCTTTCAGTGTGTCGGTGTCGTCAGTGCCGAAATAAAGCTTCTTTGACTTCTGCCAGATGTATTCGCACTGTGAAGCGCTGATGCCGAGAAATTCGCCTCTTATTTCCGGATGATTTTCAGTGAAACCGACGTATGCGTTATACATTGCGGACAGTTCAAATACAGGATTGCCGTGACAAAGAGTGTCCATATCAATCAACAGGATTTCACCGTTTTGCATCATGGCGTTTTTAACATGATAATCACCGTGAAGCATATTCATGTCATCCGGGACGTCATTAACAAGCTTTATCAGCTTGTCGGTTTGCTCATCTGAAAGAATGCCTTTAAAATATGTTGCCCATTTCATCGCTTCCTGCTTCATTGAAGGCATATCTCCCGGCTTAACTGCGGTGGAGTGGATTTTTTTTGCAAGGTCAATATACATTTCTATATATTTATCTATGTTTTCCGGTTCGGAGGCAATCAGCTTCGCGAATGATTTTGCGTTTAAAAGCTCAAAAACGGAACCGTAGTCGCTGCCGACTTTTACAACATCGTAGGGGATTGCGGTGGGTATACCGAGGACGAACGCCCGTCTTGCAAGCTCCCTTTCGCGCTGAATATCACTGAGAGAATCAGGGTTAAGATAAACCTTAACTATGGTGTCCGGATCAATTCGGTAAACTTCTCCGTTTGCGCCTTTGCCGATAACCTCACAGCCGTCCACGTTGATAACACGGTAGGCTTTTTCAACCGTCATCATCTCGGTAAATCCTGTCATGTCGAGTATCTCATATACTTCGCTTGAGACATTTATGATTTTCAGGCTTGGATTGTTTTTCTTAAGTCTGAGAATAATTCTTAATCCGGCCGAAGAAATGTATTCAAGTTCGGATGCGTCAATTATAACGGAGCTGTAATTTCCCTCCGATGTGACAAGATTGATTTCATTTTCAAGTTGCGCGGCATTTGTTGAATCAACTCTGCCGGCAATACATAAAGTTAAAACTCCGTTTTCTGTTTTTGAATTCAATGAAGCCATATTTTTCCTTTCATTCAAATACTTTCTTTATCAGTTCACAAAGTTCAATGTGGGCGGTTTCTTCTGACAATGAGCTTGTATATTGCGCAACCGACGAATAATACCACTTGATTTTGCTTTTATCCTGTTGATTAAAAAATCGGAAAGCCGCGTCGCCGTTTTTTAAATAAAGACGGTACAGCGAGCGCAGGTTTGAAAGCTTGTCGCTTACCCAGAGTATTTTAACACTTTCGTTATCTGTGTTTTTTAAACAGAGAAGTGATTCCTCTTTTCGCTTTTGCCATGTTTCTATTTCGGGGACGCCGGGATATTTGTTTTCGGATTCGCATTTAACAAGAAAAGCGACCCTTTCGCCGAATTTTTCTGCCAGTTCTTCGCCCGTGACACCTGCGTCTTCGATAACGTCGTGCAAAAGCGCTGCAATGAGAATGTCTTCGTCGTTTGTCATTGTTGCCGCAATGGAGCTTACCTCAATCGGGTGAATGATATAGGGCAGGCCGCCGGCTTTTCTGGTTTGACCGGCGTGAGCATTTGTCGCAAAAATCAGCGCTTTGTTATATCTTTCACTCATATTTTTTTCTCCATAGTCAAAATATTTTTACCGCCTATGTATTCATATTTGATTTCGTCCATTATTTTTTTGACCATAAATATTCCGAGCCCGCCGATTTCTCTTTCCTGAGCGCTCAGTGTGATGTTTGGATCGGATTTCATAAGCGGATTGTAAGGTCTGCCTTCATCCGTAAATATCAGCTCGATACTGTTATGTGATTTTTTCTTGTGAACCTGAACTTTCACAGGACCGCCGTTTTCACCATAGGCAAATTTTGAGATATTGCTGTATATTTCATCAATGACAATGTTAATGGAATTGATTGTTTTAATGTCACAGCCATATTTTTCAAGCTCAGTTTCAACAAATTCCGTAACTTTGGGAATATCGTCAATACTTGCTTTTTCGGATTCTATCGAGGGAATGGGTTCAGTTCCGATATATTTAAACGCAAGCATTGTTATGTCGTCAAACTGCGGCGAATCGCCGACAAACTCATCGACGGCTTCTTTGACAATCCGGCAAATATCCTGCATGGTGTCAAATTCGGCGTTGTTGAGTGTGTCAAGCAACCTTTCCTCGCCGAAAAGATCGTTGTTTTTATCTGTGGCTTCTGTAACACCGTCTGTGTAAAGGAAAATGATGTCGCCCGGTTCAAGCTGAAAGCTCTGTTTTTTATATTTAAAGCCTTCCATACCCGCAAGCACAAGACCGGCTTTTGATTTTAAGTAGGTGAACGGTTCGCCCGCCCGCTTGATAACCGGCGGGTTGTGCCCTGCGTTCGTAAAATCAACAGCGCCGTTTTCAAGGTTTACTTGCGCTTGCCAGGCGGTAACGAACATTCCGGCGTCGTTGCCTTCGCAGAGCCCTTCATTTGCGTTTGTGAATACTTCGTCAATCGGGATATCAAGTTCAGCGAAACCTTTTAACTCGCTTTTTGCCCGCATCATAAACATTGCTGCCGGTATTCCCTTGCCGCTGACATCGGCAATCAAAAGGTTCAGCTTTTTGCTGTGATTCATATAAAAGTCATAGAAATCGCCGCCGACTTCTTTGGCTGTATCCATCGTGGCATAAATATCAAAATCAGGTCTGTTCGGGAAAATATTCGGTAATGCCGAGTGTTGAATGTTTTTTGCAAATGCAAGTTCTTTATCTATTCTGCCGGCAGCCTCTGCAATATATTGTTTAAGTGTGTTTATAGTTGAGTTTATATCGTTTGAAAGGGAGGCAAATTCGCTGCTCGAATAAACATCAATTTTGGTTTCAAGATCGCCGTTGATTATTCTTCCCAAATCTTTATTGATAAGCCGGATTTTTTTGACAACAATTTCTTTGACAATAAAGTAAATTACCGTGAACAGCGCTGCGAAAATCAGTATCTCCACATGCGTGTTGACATATGACATATCATCCCGTTCGCTGTAAACTTCTTCGGACGGTAAAACTGTGGCTATTGTAACCTTAGGGTTTATAAGCCTTGTGTATTCGCATATGTAACTTTCACCGTTGATTTCACCGTTGAATACTGTATCGGGTCTGGCACTTTCAATACCCTTTAAAGTGGCGTTTAAGTCTTTATTGTTGAATTCAGTGCTGTTGCTGACAATTTTTCCGTTGCTGTCGGCAATAAAAACAAAGCCGCTTTTGCCGATATGGCGGTCGGCAATTTCATTGATTTTGTCGGGATACTTTTCGGCTCCGGAGATAATGTCCTTGATATTAACTTCCAGCGTTTCTTTTGCATAGTTAAGTGAATACGATGTCTGCACAAAATAAGTGAAAGTGGTGCTCAATATGAAGCTAAGGACGATAACCGCCAGCAGCGGGGTTTGGAAAAGCTGTGAAATAGAGCGCTCTTTTTTCTCTTTTCCGGTTTTTTTTCTTTTTGCAAGAAGGGTAATTGCCAATGTTGATAGCATGACCGACAGACCGTTAACGAGCATCATGGGCATTGAGCATATTTTTACAATATGAAATGCTTTGACCGGGTCACTCAGCTTTGTCAGGAATATGACGGTCATGTGGATAACTTCCATTATAGCGCCGGTTGAAAACGCAAAAACAACCGTCGGCTTTTTATTGTCAAACATGTATTTGCGCAAAAAGCCTGCGAAAAATCCTGCTAAAACCGTTGATAACGAACAGGCAAGCTTTGAATACTCCCCGACGCCCCATGCTGCCGCAAGGTATCTTTCAACACCGCCTATAAGCCCGGCGATTATACCCGCCTGCGGACCGAACAGAAGCCCGGCGCTCAGGGCTGCCGCGTCACGGCAGTTGGCTGTTGCTCCGCCAATATCGACACCGAACTCGGTGCTGAAAATTGCGGCGGCTCCGAACAGAACGCCGATAATTATTTGTTTGTAGGAGTGGGAAAGATTTTTGAAAGTTGTGCGTTTGTCGAGAATATAAAACATGACTGACAGCGCTATGATTATGCATGATGCGCCGAACAGCTTTACGGTTAAGGGAAGATATGTTTCCACTATGCTACCTTATTTCACATTTTTTGAGGAAAAAACAAATAATAATTCTGAATAAATCGGATTTATTTGATTTCCGTGATTACTTCACCGCATTTTGTTTTCATTTCATCAATGAATTTCTGAACATCACCGGCTTTAGGCATCGCCGCAGAGCATGAATGCGCCGAAACAAGCATTGAAGCGGAGGCAGTCGCAAATTCAAGGGCAGAGACAATATCTTTGCCGTTGATAAGTGAATAAATCAGGGCGGACGCATAGCCATCGCCGCCTCCGAATCCCTTGAGCATAGCTACCGGGAAAATACCGACCTTGTAGGCTTTACCGCTATTCAGATATGCGACGGAGCCTTCTTTGCCATGTTTTATAATCACAAGCTTATTTCCGTAATCAAACCAGCGCTTTGCGCTCTCTTCGTCGCTGCTGCAAACGCCTTCAAGCGCTTCCGCCAGGTCAAATTCTTCTCTTGAACCGAGAATAATGTCGCTGTTTTTTGCCGCAATGGAATAATAAAGAGAGATTTCATCGCGGTTTTTCCAGGTATAGCTACGGTAGTCAATGTCAAAAATTACCTTGACACCGTTTTTCTTTGCAAGAAAGAGTGTTTTGAGAGCCGCTTCTCTTGAAGGGGATGCGCAAAGCGCAGTGCCGCTTATCAGAACCGCTTTTGCGGATTTTATGTATTCCTCATCAACATCATCGGTGCATACCTGAAGGTCTGCGACTCCGTCACGGTACATCAGAATACTGCTTTGAGTCGGTGAAAGAATTTCCGTAAAAGTCAGACCCAGGTTTTCGCCGTTTTTACAGCGGAAAACATGTGAAATGTCAATTCCTTCGTTTTTAAAATAGTTTTCAACATAGTCCCCGAATTGGTCATCCGATACACGGGCGATGAAGCCGCATTTGCCGCCGAGCCTTGCAAGACCCACGGCAATATTGGCGGGAGATCCGCCGACATATTTGTTAAAATTACTGCTTTCGCTCAAAGGTCTGTTCATATCCGTCGGATTAAAGTCAATCGCTATTCTTCCTATCGGAATAAGGTCGAGATTTTTGCTTTCGTCAAATTTTACAATACTCATTCTTATATTATCCTTTCCCTGCACAGCCGAAAATTTCAATATGCCGCATTGCGTTATTGTAAGCGCCTTGAATTTCAGCCGTGTGTAAATCATAATAACCGTTAATGCTTTTGCTTTGATATGCCTGCCTTACGGATTGTTCAACGCTGTCAAATGTCGCCGTTGCGATGTTGATTTTGTGAATACCATATTTTATACACTTTCTGAAATCATCCGGTGATATTCCTGTGCCTCCGTGTAAAACCAAAGGGGCGGAAATTAAGGGGGTGATCTGATTCAAAATGTCAAATCGAAGGTTAGGAGCGTGTTTATAATTGCCGTGTGCGTTGCCGATGGCAACAGCTAATGCATCGACCCTTGTTTTTTCAAAAAACTCTTTTGCCTGGGCCGGTGAAGTGCAGTTAACGGCTATATCTTCACTGCCGTCCTCACTGCCGCCAACCCACCCGATTTCGCCTTCACAGCATGCGCTGTATTTTTCGGCAAGAGTTTTTATTTTTTTTGTTTGACTGCAGTTTTCATCAAACGGAAGGTGCGACCCGTCAAACATTACGCTTGTGAACCCGATTTCAAGAGCCGATTTTATTTTTTCTTCGGTTTTTCCGTGGTCGAAGTGAACGGCAACCGGCATTGGACTGCTTTTTGCGGCGGCAACCATCATCGGTCCGATAATGTCAAGCGGGGAGTGATTGAGCCTTACCTCGGCAATTTGCAAAATGGCAGGACTTCCGGTTTTTTCAACGGCATTCAGTATGCCGATTATAATCTCCATGTTGGCAACGCTGAAGGAACCGACGGCATATTTTTCTTTTTGAGCTTTGCTTAAAAGCTCACTCATTTTGACTAACACATTCGTCCCTCCGTTTATTCATTATCGGCTTTACCCGGTTCGCCGGGTGTTACCCACATCGTGTTGTATTTGTGATATATTACCATGCCTGTTCGACCGGTTTTAGGTTTTTTTAATTCTCTTATTTCGGTGTAGTCAACCGGAACCTGTGACGAGTGCCTCGCCGTGCTGTGAAAAGCGGCAAGCGAAGCTGCCTGACGGCAGGTCCTTTCGGGCAAAATATCACCGTTTCCTATCACAACAACGTGAGAGCCGGGCATTTTCTGAACATGAAACCAGGAATCGTCCCTGGCCGCTGTCTTAAATGTTAAAAGCTCGTTCTGAATGTTGTTTCTGCCGACAAGAATAACATACCCGTCGTCAGAGACATATTTAATCGGGGGAAGGGGTTTTGCTTTTTTCCCTTTGGTGTCTTTTTTTCTTTTGATGTATCCTTCGTTTATTAATTCGGTTTTTATTTCGGCTATTGCCGAATAGCTGTCGCTTCTGAGCAGTGAGTCGTAAACGCTCTTAAGGTATTCGACCTCGTTTTCACTCTCTTCAATAAGACCGGTGAGCATTTTTTCGGCATTTTTCAGCTTGTTGTACTCTTTGTAATACTTTTGTGCATTTGCCGCCGGTGAAAGAGCCGGGTCGGCTTTGATTCTTATGGGCTTATATTCATCGAAAAAGTTATTCAAATCATAAAAAAGCGAACCTTTTTCAAGCGAATACTGGTTTGCATAGATAAGCTCGGCAAACATTTTCTTCTCATCTTTGCCGCCGCATTCGATGAGATCGGTTTTTCGCCCCTCAAGCTTTCTCTCGGCGCGGGCAAGCAGATTCTGAACACTTTTCAAAAGGTTCTGCTCTGCCTGCTGTGTCCTTTCATGCCGGTTTTTTTCAAAATAAAAATAATCGAGGAGAGCGGAAAATGACTGATATTCTTTAAATGATACAACATCACCGTATTGTTTTATTTCATCAAATGTAAAATCAAAGGGACTGTCGGAATTTCTGAACAGAGCCACCGGTTTTGCCGGTGTTTTTCCGGTCAGCAGATTCCTGTAAATGTCCAGAGCTTGGTATAGATTTTCTGCGTCCGCAACCGTAATGCATTGAACCGGCAGGTCATTTTGGAAAACTCTGTACGCAACCTCTCTAGCCACAAGAGGGGATGCGCCCTGAAGAACCGAAAGCAGCGCTGAGGAAAGCGGCTTTTGCGGATATTGTTTCAGCGCGGTTAATACGGTTTCGTTGTCAATTTGCCTTATGTCAAGCTTGTCCTGTTTCGGCGGAGTTTCATATTTGAATCCGGGAAGAATCTGCCTTACGGAAGATTTTGTGTAATCAACTCTTCTTACTGCGTCAACTATAATCCCTTCTGAATTGATAAGGATAATATTGCTGTGCTTTGCCATTATTTCGGCGCAAAGACAAAACTCGGTTTTGTCACCGATTTCGCTTGTCGCTTTTATATCAAGAAACACGGTTCTGTCAAGCCCGTTCTGCCTGATACCTGTTATTATTCCGCCGGTCAGGTGCTTCCTGAAAAGCATGCACAGCATCGGAGGCGCCGCGGGATTTTCGTCCGTTGCGGTTGTCAGGTGTATCCTTGCCGAATCGCTTGAAGCGCTTAACATCAGCTTAACGGGACCGCTTCTTTTCCTCAGATGAAGAACTATCCTGTCCCTTGACGGCTGGTGGATTTTTTCGATTCTTGCGCCTGTTATTTCATTTTCCAGTTCTTTTGTGATAAGGCTCAGAGTGTACCCGTCAAACGGCATTTTCTCCTCCGGTAACTTCAGGCATCTTTTCGTCCTCTATGGCGATGACTTCTATGCCGAATTCTTTTTTTAATCTTTTTTGCAGTTCAAAGATAACGGGATTTTCGGTTTCAAAATGACCTGCATCAATTATTGTCACATTGTTTTCGCTTGCCATGATGTATTCGTGATGTTTTACGTCCGCCGTTACCAAAGCGTCGCAACCGCAACCGACGGCAGTCTCCAAAAAGCAGGCTCCGGCTCCGCCGCAAACGCAGACTTTTGTGATTTTTCTGCCGCCCCGGTTATATTTAACGGCTGTATTCAAACGCCCGGCAACTGCTTTTGCAAACTGTTCCGGCTGTGTTTCGGAGATATATCCGGTTCTGCAAATGGCGCTTTCGCCGTCATCGGTTAATTGGTTAATATTTTCAAGCCCGAGTTTTCCGGCGAGAACATCGTTAACACCGCCATTTGCAAGGTCCAGCGGAGTGTGAACGCAAATTGCGCTTATTCCGTATTTGATTAACAGCGCTGACGGTGATAAAAAATCAATCGCTTTCAGCGGATGGAATATAACCGGATGATGGCTGACAATTAAATCGCAGCCTTCTGCATTTGCCTTTTCGACATTACCGGTCGTGATGTCAAGACAAACTGCAATTTTATTAACTTCATTTTCACCTTTGCCGATTAAAAGACCGCTGTTATCCCACTGAGCTTGGGTGTTAAACGGCGCAAAGCTGTCGATAAATGACAGGATATCGTTAACCGTACATTTCACTTTACAAAATCCTCCGCCTGCGAGATAACGGCGTAAAGCTTTTCGTATTCATTTTTTTTGTCACTGTATCCTTTGATAGAGTTTGCCTTCAGCTTGAGCCTTTTTAAGATGTTTTCAATCAGATTGGTCGCAAACTCATTTTCACATTCCGGCAAACGGCCGAAAAAATACTGTGTTTCATTTTTATCGGGTTTGTGACCGTCATATTCTGCACACAGGGCAAAATACAGCTTTCCGCTGTCTTTGCATACAGTTTCGTTTAATATTTCAAAACCGTTAATGTCAAGAAAACGGCGGACATCTTCACTGTGGGACTGCGGCTGAATTATCAGCCGGTATTTTTTATCATTTAACCATTCTGCCGGTGTTAAAATGTCCTCAATAAGATTGCCGCCCATTCCGCACATGACTATATCCTGAGCTTCGCCTTTTTTAATTGCCTTCAGACCGTCGGAAAGGCGCAGTTCTATTTTATCTCCCAATGCATATTTGGCGACGGTTTTGGCGGCGTTTAAAAGCGGACCTTCTTTCACATCGCATGCTATGGCGTTGGGACATATTCTGTTTAAAACAAGATAAGCCGGCAGGTAAGCATGGTCGGTGCCGATATCCACCACCGTGTTTCCCCTGCGTACCATACCGGCTGCCATTTCAAGTCTGGGCGTCAACTTAAGCATTTTCAGCGAGAAAAGCGTTGATTTTTTCTACCAATTCGTCGGCATCAACGCCGTGAGCCATGCAGGCTTGTTCAACACTTTCGCTCCTTGCCGAGGGACAGCCGAGGCAATGCATGCCCATTTCAATAAAAAACGGCGCAACTTCGGTTGTGATGTCAAGAATTTCACCAATTTTCATTTCTTTTGTAATCTGCATTTTAAATTCCTCCAAGAAAGTTTATTAAATGGATTTTTTTGATAATTTATTCACCGGAATCGTTTGCATAATATTGACTCATATCACCGTATGTGAAGGTTACCCCTCCGCCGAAACCCGGGTCATCCGGTTGAGCGGGCTGAACGGATTGTTCGGTCTGAGCAGGTTGTTCGGGTTCTTCCGGTTCTTCATATTCATATTTTACAGCGTCGGTGTAGTTATAATACTCTCTTGTGCGTTTTACAAGGTAACGCCTTCTTGTTGTTTCTACAGACCGCTTTGCCCACCCGAAGAGTGAACGGCGTGTGGTTTCAGAATCAACAGAGTCATAGTAGTACTCATAATAGTAACCATCGTCATCGTTATCTGCTGAGGAGCCTGTTTTCCCTTTAGCAAGGTCGATGGCGGAAATATGTGTTTCAGGGTCAATCGCTACATTTGTTTTGCCGTACAGCATAAGCTGAACTTCACGCGCGGCTTTGATATAGTCAACAATCCATACGTCAAGGTAGCCGGTGTATGTGCGATAGCTTTTAACACCGCAGCGAAGTTCTTCACTCGGTTCGGCAATACCTTCAATATTGTATTTCAGCCAGCCATCGCCGACCGCCTGTGTTGCAAGCGAAAGGATTTCTGATGCCTTGTAATTGGTTGACACATACGGCAGGAAGGTTTCAATAGCTTTATTGAGGTCGGAAAGGGTTGACGCTTTAATATTCTTAACAAGTGAGGAAATAACTTCGCGCTGGCGTCTTGTTCTTTCTATCTCACTGTCAAGCTTTCTTATTCTTGAATATACCAGTGCGTGTTTGCCGTCAAGATGGACCGCTTCGCCGCTTTCAAAGCCCGCCATTTTTGTGGTCCTGTTCATATATGCAGCTTCACTTTCGGTCACCGGCACCGTGACGCCGCCTAAAATATCAATAACTTTTATGAACGATTCAAAGTCAATGGAAACAAAACGGTCGATTTTTATCTTGTAATTGTCCGACAGAATCTGCATAAGCTTTGCGGCTCCGCCCCAGGAATACGAGTGATTCGTTTTATCGAACCTGTCTTCACCTTCTATTTCAAGGTATGTGTATGAATCACGAAGGAAGGAGCAAAGAGTTATTTTTTTTGTTTTTGTGTTTACGCTTGCGAGCATGCAGCTGTCAGAACGGTGACTGCCCTCGTCATTATCTTCACCGATTAAAAGCACATTGATAACGTATTTGCTGTAAAGCTTTTCACCGCCGTTCGTCGCCCAGGTTTTCAATAAATCCTTGATGGAATCTGCGGTGGCAATGTCATACATTGTGTGGAAAGAAAGGTTTTCCTCCGGCTCTTCGGTGGCAAAGGTGATGTCCGGATTATTTTGAGTTCCGTCATCATAGTTGATGAGGTTAAACATTTTTTTCAGGTATACACCGCAAATGGCGCATACTAACAAGATGATACATACAAGTATCAAAAGAATGTTTCTTAAATTCCGCCTGTGATTTCTCAGAAAAAAAGTTTTTAATCTCTCTGTTTTTGATTCCGATTTATCATCTTGCGCATCCGGGTTTGTCTTTTTGCCGGACGCAATAAAAATATCTTCCAATTTATCGGGTTTGGGCATAGCGTTCCTCCTGTTTGAACAAGACAAAGCCTGTGTTCTGGAATTATAGCATAAATCATTGATAAAGTTAAGTGTTAATTGTAAATTTTTTGCTTTTGAAAAATTTTATATACTTTACAATTCCGTGTCAAAAAACTATAATATCAGGGAAACACTTTGATTTAATCAGCGTTTCCTTAGTGTTTGAAGTTAAAAAGCAATGAAATTAAAACGGTGACAGTAATGGCAGATGATTTTTTCAATATTTCTCCCGATGTTCTTAAAAAGGCAGAAATTGCTCAGACGGAATGCGCCGGCATGTTCAGAACAATTGAAGAAACCGGCGAGTATAATCAGCGCAAGGTACTCCGAGCGTTCATTGACAATAAAGTCAGTGAAGCCGATTTTTCTTCTTCAACGGGATACGGCTACGGCGACAGAGGCAGAGAAAAGCTTGATAAGATATTCGCTTCGGTTTTCGGGGCACAGGATGCCATTGTAAGGCATTCTTTTACCTGCGGCACACATACGCTTGCCGTCGCTCTCTACGGTGTGTTGAGACCCGGTGACACAATGCTTTGTGTGACCGGTATGCCGTATGATACCATTCGTCCTGTTATCGGTATAACCGGTGAGGGGATGGGCTCGCTCAGGGATTTCGGTATAAATTTTGAGTGTATTGATCTGACCGAAGACGGTAGGGTGAATATGCCAGCTGTCAAAAAAGCTCTCTCATCAAAGCCCGCTATGGTTTATATTCAGCGTTCAAGGGGATATTCTCTCAGACCTTCGCTCTCGGTCAGTGAAATCGGAGATATTGTGTCGCTTGTCAAAAGCCGGTGCGACGCTGTTGTTATGGTTGACAACTGTTACGGAGAATTTGTTGAAAAAACGGAGCCGACTCAGGTCGGAGCTGACCTTATGGCAGGCTCTCTTATTAAAAATGCCGGCGGTGGAATTGCAAGAACCGGCGGCTATATTGCCGGCAGGGCAGACCTTGTTGAAAAATGCGCTTACCGTGCCACAACCCCGGGTCTCGGCAGAGAAGTCGGATGCACTTTGGGTGAAAATATAAATATGTTTATGGGTGTTTTTAATGCGCCGGGTGTTGTTGTTTCCGCTTTGAAAACGGCTGTTTTTGCCGCAAGGCTGTTTGAACTTATGGGCTACGGTGTTTCGCCTGCAAGTGACGAGATGCGGCATGATATTATTCAGGCAATATGTCTTGAAAATCCCGAAAGGCTTGTTAAATTCTGCCGCGGTATTCAGTCCGGTTCACCGATTGACTCATTTGTTACGCCCGAACCCTGGGATATGCCCGGGTATAATAACAAGGTGATTATGGCGGCAGGTGCGTTTATCCTCGGCGCGTCGATTGAACTTTCCGCAGACGCGCCGCTTCGCGAGCCCTTCGCCGTCTGGATGCAGGGCGGCCTTAACTACACATGCGGTAAAACCGCGGTTATGCTTGCCGCCGGGGAAGTTGGTGACAATGAGCGATAAACTTAAAGATTTAAGAAAAAAAGCAATGTCACTGCCGCTGACCCCGGGCGTTTACATAATGAAGAATGACCGCAAAGAGGTGATATATGTCGGCAAAGCCAAGGCCCTTAAAAACCGGGTCAGCCAATATTTCGGCTCTCAGAACAACCATTCGGTCAAGGTTCTGAAAATGGTAAGCAATGTTGACGATTTTGACTATATCCTGTGTGACAGCGAGTTTGAAGCTCTGGTGCTTGAATGCTCGCTTATCAAGCAGTATATGCCTAAATACAATATCCTTCTTAAAGACGACAAAGGCTATTCATATTTAAAAGTCAAAACGTCGGGATGGATGGATTTTTCTCTTGCATATCAAAAAAAAGATGACGGCTTCAGGTATATCGGTCCGTTTATGAGCGGCTCGGGTCTCGGCCAAAGCGTTGAAAATGCCAAAAAGATTTTTCTTTTGCCGACCTGTTCAAAACAGTTTCCAAGGGATATAGGCAAAACAAGGCCGTGTCTTAATTACCACATAGGTCAATGCGCCGCTCCTTGCTCCGGAAGAATAAGCATGAGCGAACATAATGAAGCAGTTAAACAGGCACTTGAGTTTATCACTGACGGCAGCGGAAAAGCTGTTGCCGGTATGAAAAAACAGATGCTTGAGCTGAGCGAAAATCTTGAGTTTGAAAAAGCCGCAAAGCTTCGAGATAAGATCAAAGCCGCCGAAAAAATTCTGAACCGTCAAAAGGTAATAAACAGTAACATTGAGGAACAGGATGTGTTTGCGCTTGTCAGCGCCGGAGTTGATCAAAGCGCTAAATCATGCCTTGCCGTGTTGCGGTTCCGTGAGGGCAGGCTCTATGACAGCGACCATTTTATTATTGACACACCCGACGATTTACCCTACGCAAGAGATGAACTGATAAGGCGGTATTATTCAAGCCGCGATTATATTCCTTCAAGGGTCAGCGTTGACGGTGCCTGCGGCGAAAGTGATTTGACCGGGGAATACCTTTCATCTCTCGCGGGGCGAAAGGTCAGTATTATCATACCCCAAAAAGGTGAACAGCACAGCCTTGTTGAAATGTGCAGAGCCAATGCGTCGCAAAAACTGGCGCTGTATTTAGGCAGAAGCGGCGCTGTTACTTCGCAACTTGACGAGCTTGCCGGGCTTTTGGGGCTTAAGGTGCCGCCTCAGTATATAGAAAGTTATGATATATCTCACACTGCGGGCAGTGATAATGTTGCGTCGATGGTAGTTTTTAAAAACGGTTTGCCGTATAAAAAAATGTATCGCAAGTTCTCCATAAAAGGTTTTACCGGTCAGGATGACTACGCTTCAATGGCTGAGGTTATCGACAGGCGGTTTAATGAATATGAAAAGGCGGATAAAACCGCCGAAGGGTTCGGCACGGTGCCTGACCTTATTCTGCTTGACGGCGGCATCGGTCAGGTTAATGCGGTTTTGCCTATTCTGAAAAAACACAATCTTAATATACCGCTTTTCGGCATGGTGAAGGATTCGCATCATAAAACCCGCGCGATTACCTCCGCCGGCGGTGAAATATCGATTACTTCAAAGAGAAAAGCATTTACCCTTGTGTCTTCAATTCAGGAGGAGGTTCACAGGTTTGCGGTAGCTTATCACCACCAAAAGCATAAAAAATCAACCCTAAAGACGATTTTGACCGGAATCGAAGGAATCGGAGAGAAACGGGCAAATCGGCTTTTGAAAGAATTCAAGACTATTAAGGCGATTTCACTTGCCGGTATTGATGAGCTTAACGCCGTTGAGGGCATGAATATAAATGCTGCAAGGAATGTTTACAACACCTTTCATGAAGCTCAAAAAAAATAAATTAAGAGGCAACGAATATGAAATGTCAGTATTGCGGTTGCGATATACCGGACGGGTCTGCCTATTGCAACTACTGCGGATCAAAAATCGAAGATCAAAAAATATACTGCCGGGAATGCGGCAGTCCGCTGACAAAAGAGTCTGAAGTTTGCGGTCAGTGCGGGGCAACTGTTAAACCCGAAACATCGGAGTTGTCAACACAAAAAACTGCAAACAGTGATACATCCGGTGTTCAGAATGAACAGAAAATAGCGGCGGAAAAAGAGCATAAAAAGGGAAAAAATGTTTCAAAAGCATCGTCAGGCAAAAAAACAAAGACCATTTTTTATGCCGAAAAGAAGAAAGGCATAAAAATTAAAAGAATCTTTCGCGGAGTTCTTATTTCAATATTCACCTTGTTTTCTTTGATACTCATTTCAAATTTAGTTTCTGAATTTTTTCCGGAAATCAAAAGCGAAATAGAAAGAGGATATCATTCTCTGTTAAATGCCGGTAAAGAAAATGCGTCTCGGAATTCTGAAATTGAAACAGACGAAAAAGAAGAAAAGAACGGCTTTGATTTAAGTAAGAACAAACAAGTGTCTGTTGGGAACTATAAATTTTCCGTTCCAAAATATTTGAAAGCGGCTGAAAAAGAAACGGATCTATACAAAGCATATGCCGAAAAAAGCGGGAAATATGCATGGCTGCAAATTGTATCAAAGTACGAAGAACAAGACTCTGTGAGCTTCAAACGTTTACAGAGAGAAACCTGGTTGGGTATACGACCGCTTTCTTATAAATTATGGTTCACATCTACAGGAAGAGTTAAATTCAAAGCGTTTGATAACGGAAGTATTAAGGGGTATATTTACACTTGCTCTTTTACACATGATTTTGACGGCACTGAATATCAGGGAAACGCGAAGTGCTTTGTATTTCCGTCGGAAGAGAATAATTCATGGGTTTTCGTTTCGTTTATGGAAACCGATAATACCGAGTATTCGTATTTTGGTGATTTTGAGCAAATTCTGAATTCTATCATTGTTAAGGGTTCTTTTAATGAGCATAAACCGTTTTCGACAGAGACTTCTACCGTGAAAAAATAAATTACAATAGAACAAGCAATACAAACAACCGGGCTGACCGCTAAAATCGACACGGTTGTTTGTAATTTTTATTCTTTACTGTACTCATCTCTTATGTTATAATTTCAAAAAAACAAAAATTGAGTGGTGATCATATGACAAAATCTCAGGCATTTAAAAAAGCAAAAGAAATTGTGTCAAAAATGACAACGGACGAAAAGCTTTCGCAGCTTGTTTTTGACTCTCCTGCGATTGAAAGGCTCGGCATTCACGAATACAACTGGTGGAACGAGTCCCTTCACGGCGTTGCGCGCGCCGGTACCGCCACGGTTTTTCCACAGGCGATAGGGTTTGCGGCAACATTTGACCCCGAGTTGCTTAGGGAAACCGCCGACGCTATTTCGACCGAGGGTCGCGCAAAATATAATAAGAGCGTTGAATACGGCGACCGCGATATTTTTAAGGGTCTGACTTATTGGTCGCCGAATATCAATATTTTCAGAGACCCGCGCTGGGGCAGGGGTCACGAGACCTACGGCGAGGACCCGTGCCTGACTTCGATTATGGGTAAGGCGTTTATCGGCGGTCTTCAGGGTGACGGAGAGTTTTTGAAGGCGGCGGCTTGTTCAAAGCACTTTGCCGTTCATTCCGGTCCCGAAGATTTAAGGCACGGCTTTGACGCCGTTGCGAGCAAAAAGGATATGGCGGAAACATATCTCCCGGCTTTTGAACAGACGGTCAAATCCGGCGTTGCGGGCGTTATGGGAGCTTATAACAGAGTGAACGGCGTTCCGTGCAATGCGGACAGCGAGATGATTACCGGTAAGCTTCGCGGTGAATGGGGTTTTGACGGCTATTTTGTGTCCGACTGCGGCGCAATTCAGGATATTTATGAGCACCACAAATACAGAGATACTCCCGAGGAGTGCGCCGCCGCGGCACTCAACGCCGGGTGCGATCTCAACTGCGGCAGCTATTTCAAATACCTTTACGAAGCTTATGAACAGGATCTGGTCAGTGAAGAGCGGATAACCGAAGCGTGTGAAACCCTTTATACAATCAGGGTTTTGCTCGGTGAATTTGAAGAAGAAAATCCCTTTGCCGGTATTTCATACAGGAAGGTGGACTGCCCGGAGCATAAGGCGCTTAACCTTAAAGTGGCTGAAAGTTCGCTTGTTCTTCTGAAAAATGAAAATTCATTCCTGCCGCTTGATAAAGAGAAGAAATATTCAATCGGCGTGATAGGACCCAACGCCATGAATATCGTCGCGCTTGAAGGCAACTATGAGGGCAGGGCGAGCGAATATATAACCCCGGCGGACGGTTTTCGCAGGGTCTTTACCTCATCCGAAATCAGAAGCGCGGAGGGAAGCAGGCACAGGGAGGAACAGCTTTGCCACTGGGACGGCTTTAAATACCTGTGTTCGGACGCGCTTGCCGTTGCGAGCGTGAGCGACATTGTTGTTCTTTGCCTCGGCCTTGACAGAAACTTTGAAGGTGAGGGCGAGAGCGGCGACAAGGCTGACATTTCCTTGCCCGAAACCCAGCGAAAAATGGCTGAAGCTGTGTGCGATGTTTGTGAAAATGTCATTGTTGTTATGATGTGCGGCAGCAGTCTTGATATCGGCGACACTCTTCGCAACAAGGCAAAGGCGATTATTCAGGCATGGTACCCGGGCGCTGTCGGCGGTCTTGCCGTCGCGAAAGCGGTTGCCGGTGAGTTTTCACCCTGCGGCAGACTTCCGATTTCAATTTATCGCGGTGACACCGTTTTACCTGATTTCACCGATTATTCAATGAAAAACCGCACCTACCGTTTTAATACGGAACCCGTTGCCTGGCAGTTTGGATTCGGCATCGGCTACACAAAGGTTAATTATGTTAAAGCGTCGGTTAATGAAATCACAGATGATACTGTCAAAATCGATGTGACGGTAGAAAACACCGGCAAATATGACACAACGGAAAAAATTCAGATTTACGCAAAGTTCGCCGATTCAAGAACCGAAACGCCGGTTTATCAGCTTTGCGGTATCAAGGCGCTTGAAATACCCGCCGGCGGTCGTGTTGATACCTGCGTTGTCTGTGACAGATATTGGATTAAAGCCGTGCTTGAAAGCGGCGAAAGGGTTGAACCCGATGGTGAAATAACGCTGTTTGTCGGATCATCCCTGCCGGATGAATTAAGCGTTTCACAGGGCGCTCCGGAACCGGTTGAAATTAAAGTTAGATAATCAAGAAAATTTTGGACTGAAACGGATCCGTTTCTTGAGGTGATGGAATGTCGGAGCAGAAAATCAAACAGGATGAAATTCAAATCGGCAAAAACATCCGCGCAGTCCGTAAACAAGCGCATATCGGTCAGACGGAGCTTGTGCGCCTCCTGCAACTGGACGGCATAGACATGACGCGGGAAACACTTGTGAAGATTGAACGCGGTATTCAGCATATACGCGCGTCACAGCTTGGGGCAATCAAAGACGCATTGCATACGACCTATGACGAACTGCTGAAATAACTTTGTGTTTCTTTAACAAAATCTTTGAAAAAATTTATCAAAGCATATAATAAGCCCCCGAAGGATAAAACCTTCAGAGGCTTATTTATTTATTTATTTATTTATGCTGTTTTTTATTCGACCTCAAATGCAAACAACCGGCAATGTTCATCACCCCATGTTTCCAGCGGAATAAGCTTAACGGCGGAATATGTGCCTTTTACAGTATAAATGTATAGCCGCTGGTAATTGCTTTCTTCTGTTGCGAGAACATGTACAGTTCCATCCGTACCGATGCCTTCAATACGAAACGCTCGTACCATGGTTTTCGGCACATAAACATCCCGCACATGCATAGGACGGTTGTGCATCATATTCCTGTTGCGAAAAACAGCTTGATCCGGAAGTGTGACACGGTTCAGATCGCTGTCGAAAACAATCCGTACACGCGAAATGGTTTGCGGTGAAGAAAAACGATAGGTGATTTCACTGCCCTTTTCGACCTTAATACCATTCTCTCCGGAATCAGTGGGACGATCAATCCCATTCCGCAGGTTTTCAGCATCCGGTGAATCGCAAAGCAATTCAGCTTCTTTTGTCAATATCGGGATCGTCCGCGTGAAACCGGGCAACCAGCAGTCGTCGTCCATCAGTATCCTCTGCAGTTCTCGAATGTGCAACTCATATATGCCGCGCGGCGAAAGCTGTTCTTTTACCGCAATGGCGGCCGCCGTACCTACCGCCTGCCCGCAAAGTGCACAGGTTGCCATTACGCGGGTGGAACTCATGGCCGTATGTGTTACCGAGATATTCCGCCCTGCAAACATCAGATTTTCAATGTTTTTGGAATAAAGGCAACGGATTGGAATACCGTAGGGTGATGGTGCGGAATGAAACACAGTTGGTGCTCCGGCAGAACGGATGCCTGCCGGGTTATGGTCGTCCATGCTCCATCCGCCATATGCCGTCAAATCGTCAAACCGACCGCCGTCGCGCACGTCATTCTGGGTCAAAATATAGTCGCCCACATAACGGCGGCTTTCACGTTTGCCCGGTAGCATACCGACCCAATCCAGCCGCCAGAATTGATTCTTTTTCCGGTTTTCCGGTGCATTCTTCACGAAATCCCAAACACCGTACGCAACTTTCAGCAGATCATCCCGCACATATTCTGTGTCCGCAATGGTATCGTCTTCGCCTCCCAATTCCATATACCAGAAATTCTCATAAGGATCGTCCATATTCGGAATCCGACAGGGAAGATCCTCTTTGGTAAAATGATATGCCCATTTTGGAGGAATAAAAACACTGGGGCATGCTTCTTCGCGTGCTTGAATCAGGCAACTCATACCCATGGTTTTACTATCCTTCGTTGCGGGGGCGATATCCTCTCCGAATTCATCCGTACTCTCCCGCCCGTAACGAAACAGCGCACCGGATAGGGGTGCCAGTATGCTGTCGCCGGAGCAGTCGGCAAAAATCACTGCTTCAACGGTATGAAAAGTCTGTGTCGTCATCTGCCACCCGGTAACAGAACAGATGCGTCCGTTTGCTGTCCTGCAATCCATACAAGTACAATTGAGCAACAAAGTCAGACGCTCCTGACAGAAGGCGAGTTCATACAGGACGGAATCCCACAGCGAATAGTTGCAATCCGGGTTACGGTAGAGGTTTTTCAACATGATTTCCTCAATCAGACCGGTTTCCCGTTTATTATCGCCCTGCGCTCCGCAGACCCACATTCGCACTTCGCTGGAGGCGTTACCGCCCAGCATGGGGCGATCCTGCATCAGTATTACCTGTGCGCCGTGCCTTGCTGCAGCCACGGCCGCGCATAAGCCTGCAAGCCCGCCGCCTACGACGCAGAAGTCTACATGATGTGTTACTGTCCGAAAAGAAGAATTCTCTATCTGCATTTGTGTCATGTTCTCCTTCGTTAAATTGTGTTTTATTGTACCATACCCATTCTGCTTGGCACAACACTGTGATAAAATGCTTTGATTTTCCAGCTGTAGAAATACATCTTTTTTATATTGGCTTGAAATGAAAGACTATCGTGTGATATATTATAACAGAAAAGTTTATGGGGGATTATTAATTTGATTGATATTATTCTTGATACACTTCTTGATACCGTAAAGCTAATTCCTTTTCTTTTTGTCACATATCTTTTAATGGAGCTTATTGAGCACAAAACCGGTGAAAAGGCGAAGGCAGCGATTTCAAAAGCCGGTTCATTCGGCCCGGTTATAGGTTCGCTCCTCGGCGCTTTTCCTCAGTGCGGCTTTTCAGCGTCAGCTTCGGGGCTGTATGCCGGCGGCGTTGTCTCCGCAGGAACATTGATTGCCGTTTTTCTCGCCACAAGTGACGAGATGCTGCCGGTTTGTATATCTGAGCATGTCAGCGCGGGAGTTATCGCAAAAATACTTATCAATAAGGTAGTGCTCGGTATATTAATCGGTTTTACTGTTGATATTGTTCTTAAGATTCTCAAAAAAGATAACAGCAAAAAAGATATCCATTCGCTCTGTCAGAACGATGACTGCCACTGTGAAGAAGGCAGCGTGCTGCGTTCAGCCCTTCATCACACCCTGCACATCACTGTTTTTATTTTCATAATTGTGTTTGTTATGAATCTGATTATCGGGTTTGTCGGCGAAGAAAGGCTCGGCAGGGCCTTTGTCAACATTCCGGTTGTGGGCTGCGCCGTTTCGGCTTTGATTGGCTTGATTCCAAATTGTGCCGCGTCGGTTGTGATAACCGAGCTTTATCTTCAGGGTATAATTTCAACCGGCTGTATGATGTCCGGACTTCTTGCCGGCAGCGGACTCGGGCTGTTGATACTGTTCCGTATAAACAAAAATCTCAGGCAAAATGCGGCAATTCTTCTCACAGTATACTTCAGCTCGGTTCTGATTGGTATTATTTTTGAAGTTTTAAAAATCAGTTTTTAAGGAGCCGACAATGTCGAATCTGACCGGATATGTTGATGTTTTTTACGGTTGCGGTGAAATTACTCCTCGCCCTGAGGGGATAGCGAAAAAATGGTACTTTCTTAAAGCAGGGGCAGGCAACACAACGCCTGCAGCCGCCCTTCCTTTCGGTGCTATGAGCGTTGCTCCGTATTCGGGCGGTTATCCGACCGGGTACGGTAATCACCTTGTCAATACCTTTGCCCGACCTTCAAAGTTTGAAGAAGGCAGTGGATTTATTGGCTTTTCTCACCTGCATCAGAGCGGTACGGGAGCAATCGGTTATTACTATAACTACGCCGTAGTTACGCCACGGTATGATTCTTCACCGTTTCGCCGTCTGCCGCAAAATGAATCCGGCTCGCCCGGATATTACTTCTGCCGACTTGAAGATATTGAGTGCGAGCTGACCGTATCGCAGTTTGTTGCCTTTCACCGCTATTCTTTCGGCAGCAACGGCGGCTTTGTAACGGTTGATTTTTTGAACAACGGGCTTAATATCCCGGGCTTTGAAAGTAAAAAGGCTACAGACCTTCGGATTAATCAGGTTTCATCCGATACTGTGACGGCATGCGCCGTGATTGAAGGCATATGCATTTTCTTTGCTCTCAGATGTACCGGCAAGATCAATGTTTCTGACACCGAAGTTAAAATAACAGGCTTTGGCAGGGAGTGCTTGATTAAACTTTCAATTTCTTTCAAAAGCTGTGAAAAAGCACTTTCATACATAAACAGCGAAGAAACCTCTTTTGATTTTGTGCGTAAAAAAGCCAGTGAAAAGTGGGAGCGCGCTTTTTCACATTTTATTATTGAAACCGGTGATGAAACCGTTAAACGCAAGTTTTATTCAAACCTATATCATTCCCTTGTAAAACCCTGTGATTGGAGCGGCGACGGGTTTATTGACTTTGACGGCACCGACTCTTTTGTGACAGACTTTGCAACGCTGTGGGATATATATAAAAATCAGCTGCCGCTTTTATTTTTGTCATACGGGGATATAAGCCGAAAAATCTGCGACACTCTTTTCGGGCTTTGCGAAAAGCTCGGCGAAATACCGAACGCCTTCGGTTTGTCAGACAGATACAATCTTCACTCTTCGCAGGCTCGCTGTTTGGGCGACTATGCCCTGATGAGCGCATATCACAGCGGAATACTGACTGACGGTGAAAAAGTTATTAACTGCGTTTACAAAGATATTACCGCTCCTTCAAAATCCGAATATATAAAAACCGGAAAATGTGTTTGCAACACCTGGACCCTTGATATGCAGGATTGCTGTATGAACGCCGCAATTATCGCGCGAAAAACCGGCAATAAATATCTTGAGGAGAAATTTATTTTTCTTTACGACAATACAGCCGATATCTATGACGAAAAGGGTTTGCTGACTGCCGACAGCGAGTATTATGAGGGCACAAGATTCAACTATTCATTCCGCCCGATGGTTGATATGAAAAAAAGAATTTCAAGGTGCGGCGGCGAAGAGAATTATGTCGCGCTTCTCGATGACTTTTTCGGCTACGATAAAGAAGATGTTGATTTGCCGACAGATCCGAAGGATTCAAAAACCGTTTATAACAATTACAACCTCGGCAGATTTGAGGGCTTCAATAACGAAAGCGACACCGAAGCGCCGCTGAGTTATATTTATGCCGGTCGGCATGACAGAACTTGTGAAATCATAAGAGCCGGTATGAGCTCAATGTTCACAACCGGCAGGGGAGCCATACCCGGTAACAACGACAGCGGGGCTCTCTCTTCGTACTATGTTCTGGCGACGGTCGGATTTTTCCCCGTTGCGGGGCAGGATTTGTGCCTTTTGGGTTCACCTTTTATTGATAAAGCAGAAATTACGCTTTCAAACGGCAAAAGACTTTCTGTTTTTGTCAGCGGAAACAGTGAAAAAAATATCTATGTCAAATCTGTTTTGTTTAACGCTAAATCGGTTGAGAATTTTACATTACGCCTTTCAGATTTAATGAAAGGCGGGGAGTTGATTTTTGAGATGACAGACAGTATTCCCGCTTCGTAATAATGTATTGCATTTTTCCAACAAAACCAAAAAATATGAAATAAAGAGGGGCTGACAATGTTTTACAAAATTGAGAATGATTTTTTGACCTGTGAAATCAACGATATGGGCGCTGAGCTTCATTCACTCAGGTTAAAAGAAAACGGCAAAGAATATATCTGGTTTGGAAAAAAAGAAATCTGGTACGGCCAGGCGCCGGTTTTGTTCCCGGTTATCGGTCAGCTTCAGGGCGATAAATACAGATATGCGGGCAAAGAATACGACATGGCAAAGCACGGCTTCGCTAGAAAAATGCTGTTCAATGTAGAAAAATGCGAAGGGGCGAAGGCTGTTTTTACACTTGAGGATGATGGAACGACCCGCGGAAAATTCCCGTTTTCTTTTAAGCTTTCCGTCACCTTTGAACTTATTGGCAAATCGGTTAAAAATACCATTACTGCGTTGAACAGGGATGAAAAAAAGATGTTCTTTTCTTTAGGAGCTCATCCGGGTTTTAACTGCAATGTCGGTGATATAATCGAATTTGAACAAAATGAAACGATTTGCACTGAAAGAATTGACAGCACAAATCTTCTTGTCGGTGAAAAATTTCCTCTTCTTGACAATGAGAAGGAAATTGAAATAACCAAAGAAATTTTTGAGCCGGACGCTCTTATTTTATCCGGTATGAAGTCAAAAAAGCTTCGCATCAAAGGTGAAAATGAGGTTGAGTTCACTTTCGGTGACTGTCCGGTTCTCGGTATCTGGGCAAAGCCCGGCGCGCCCTATGTGTGCATTGAACCGTGGTACGGTATCAATGACAGCAAGGCACCGTATACGGATATTTCACAAAAGCGCCTTATTCAGACCCTTGAAAGCGGAAAAACCTTTGACCTGACATGGAGCGCAAAAGTTATTAGGTAAATCAAAATTCCTGCGGCAATCATTACAAAGCCGCAGGCGTTTTTTATAATATTTACTCGTTACTTTCAGTGTCGGTGAAAGAGGCTGTGTCGGTGACAAGTATATCTGTCAGTGAATCGGCTGAAATCAGGCATATGTTTTTACTGCCTTTGAGGCAGGCGTAATAATTGCCGTCGTCGTCCTTACTGCCTATCAAAAGTGAACATTCAGCCGGAACGGTTTTGGAGTCCGAATCTGTTTTTTCACCTTTCAAAGTGATTGTGAAAGCCGGGCTGTCAAGACCGTATTTTTCGCTTTCACCCTTGTAGTTTACAAGTGAGTCAAAGCTTAAAGCTTTAATACTGTCAATAAATTCACTTCCGGCGGATTCGGAAACGCTGATTTCTTTTTCGCCGCTTCGGGCTTTATAGACTTTAGTTTCGTCTGTTTTCGATTTCGTCGAAACCGTGAAACAAATGTCGCTTTCTTCGCCTTTGACCTCGACCGATTTAATCTCGTTTAATTCGCAGATATTTTCTATTTGAGCAAGGTCAAAAATATCCGTCTGAAAGCGTTCTTTAATCGAACTGTCAACAAGGTATACTTTTTTGTCGCCGTTTGTGCAAAAATATACATCGCCGGTTGAGCTTTCATCGCCGAATTTAAAAGCTTTTGATTCGCCGTCTTCGGTTTCAGCCACAACCTGTACAGAGGCAGGGCTCAGACCGTATTGGACGGTATCGGATGCGTTGGAGTTGACAATTCTTGACGACTCTATTGAGGAAAGCACAGTCAGAAGGTCGTTAACCTTATTTTCGCTTAAGGGGAACGCCGCGTCGTCAATATACTGCCACTGACCCTTCGCATTTTTCGCGACACCGAATGTGTTTTTATCAAAAGTGATATTGAGTGCTGTGACAGTGGATGTATCGGTTTGGGCGGCGATAACGGTTGAAACCTCTTCGCCTTTACTTTCCGTTTTTTCACTCAGTTTTGAGACGGCGAAAATCCCGCCGATTAAAACGGCAAGAATTACCAGGGGTATCAAGAGCTTAAGAAAACTGTTTTTCAACGCTTTCTCCTCCTTGCCCAGACAACAATGCCGGTGACAAGAACCGCGATGGGAATGACCAGAATCAGCAGAATGGTGAATAAAGTAACCTGCTGTGCGGAGAATGAAAGCGGCTGCATTTCAAGACTTTTGCTCGGTATATTGACTGAAGCCTTTTTACCGTTAAGATAGCTCATTGAGCTGACGGCGAGCGCTGAGTTTGTGCCGCCGACAACAGAGTTTATCTGAGAATTAATGAAAGTTGAGCATGAGTAATAAACTATAACTCCGCTGTTTTCACCCTCATCTCCACTGTTAACATGGATAACTGCGCCGACGTTGAACACGCTTTCGGGTTTTATATCGCCGTCTTTGAAATCGGCGGATTCTCTTGTTTCGTAGTCTGTTGTCGCAAAAGCTTTGTCGGAGGATGTCAAAAGCGAGTCGACACTTACACCCTCGGGCAAATCTTCGCTGATTTCAAAGCCCTGTGTCCCCGGGAAAAGCAGATAGTAATTTGCAAATTGAGCAGTGATTTCGTGATCGGCTTTATCGGGTAAAAGATAAAACGGACTTGAAAAACTGTATGACGAAAGGTACATATTTGCATCTTTTTCAAGAATATATCCGTCAACAAGTTTTATGCCGTAGCCTTCAAGAAAAGCGTAAATGTTCGGGAACTCTTCTTTCGTGATAAGGTTTGTGGCGATGAACATTTTGCCGCCGTTTTCAACATATGATTTGAGTGTGACTGTTTCCTCTGTCGAATAATCTTTCTTGGG
>JAILFM010000155.1 GCA_024697575.1 Clostridiales bacterium | reverse complement strand
AAATTTTTTAAATCATCAAAGAAGCCCGGATAACTCTTTGAGACAGCCTGAACACCGTCAATCACACCGCCTGTAAGTGAACAAAGAACCGACATAGCCATTACAATACGGTGATCGTTATGTCCAAAGAGAATACTTTCGGGTTTGTGAAAACTCTTCGGATATATTTTCACGCTGTCCTCATCTATGACGACTTTTGTTCCGAATTTAGCAAGCTCATCTGCCATAGCCTGCGCTCTGTCGCTCTCTTTTATCTTTAATCTTTTCGTACCGGTAAAAACCCCGCCGGATTTTGCGGCGGCTATACTGAAAAGAACCGGGGCAAGGTCAGGGCAGTCGCCGATATGAATGACCGTATCGCTTTTATTTAACCTTCTGAAAAGGTCGGGATAAACCGCATCACCCTGATCGCTGTCACAGCTTAAGCCCTCAACCTGAACATTACCCCCGAAAAGGTTAAACGCGGATAAAAAAGCGGCGTTAGAGTAATCACCTTCAACACTGATTTTTCTGCCCGAATACTTTTGATTACCCTTTATTTTAAAAATACCGTTTTTTTCGTGTTTAACTTCTACGCCGAACAATGAAAGCGCTCGAACTGTGAGATCAATATAAGAACGGCTTTCAACCGGAGGCAAAACATGGATTTCACTGTCCCCGTCCAACAAGGGAAGAACAAACATAAGTCCGCTGATAAACTGACTCGATATATTCCCGGGTATTTTATAAACACCTGAGGTCATGGGACCTTTGACAGTCAGGGAAACTTCATTCTTTGAAAAAGCCATTCCTTTTTGACTGCAAATTTCACTGTAAACATCCATCGGCCTTGACAAGAGTCTTTCAGACCCGTCGAAGGCGCATTTTTCCCCCGTTGCAAGGGCGATAGGAACAAAAAATCTGATTGTTGAGCCGCTCTCTCGGCAATGAAAAACTCCGTCAGGAGACACTTTCAGTATGTTAATACCTTTGACAAACGCTCTGCCCCTGTCGACGACACATTCAGCGCCGAGAGTCTTGAGGCAGTCTATTGTTGCCGAAACATCTTCGCTCAGGTCAATTCCATTGATAACACTGCTTTCACCTGAAAGCCCGGCACAGATAAGAAGCCTGTGCGCCATACTTTTTGACGCAGGAGCTTTAACGGTTCCGCACGCTTTTGACGGGAAAAATTCAGCTTTCATCCTGTCACCTTCAGAAAATCATAAAGCCTGTCCGCCGCCATGCAGTAGCCGTCAAACCCCTCGCCGCTGATTGTAAAACGGCAGTATAAACGAATATAGCTTATCTGTCTGAAGTCTTCCCTCGAATCCACATCAGAAATATGAACCTCGGCGGCGGGTATACCGACTGCTTTAAGGGCATCAAGAAGCGCTATACTTGTATGTGTATATGCGCCGGGGTTAATAATGATTGCGTCAATTTTGTCAAAATAGGCTTTCTGAATAGCGTCGACCAAATCACCTTCATGATTAGATTGATAAAAAACAGTTTCAATATTCTTTTTTTCACAATGATTTTTTATTTTATCGATTAAATCATCATAAGTGTTACTGCCGTAAATAGCCGGCTCTCTTATACCGAGCATATTCAGATTCGGTCCGTTTATAACAAGAAATTTCATATTTCCCCTCCGCTGATAAGATTAATTATCAACTTTGCGGTGTTTTCCGAGCTGCCGGAAGGTACAACTTTACGGTCACAAGCCGAAGAATAAACCGGAAGACGCTCGTGATATAGTTTTTTAACAGCTTCCTCAGACGTCGCAAGCGGTCTGTCGGGTGTGGGAAGAAGCTCGTTAAGTTTTCTGTCCAAAAAAATCAATACGCCGTTGGCTTTCAAAAAATCAACATTCTTTTCCCTGAGAACCGCTCCACCACCGGTTGCAATAACACAGCCGGTTTGTAATGATATATCTTTGATAACTTCACTTTCAAGATTTCTGAAATACGCTTCGCCTTCCGAAGAAAAAATATCGGTAATAGACTTGCCGGCGTTTTCAACAATCAAATCGTCCGTATCGATAAAATCTCTGTCGAGTATTTTTGCCAAGGACTTTGCGACGGTTGTTTTTCCGCTCGAAGGCATGCCTATAAGAACAATATTCCTTTTTTCATTAAGAACAGACAGGTACGCTCTCTCTGCCTTTATTTCACCGATATCTTCCCCCGTAAAAAGCTTAACTGCCCCAACCGCCTGCATTACGAGCA
>JAILFM010000068.1 GCA_024697575.1 Clostridiales bacterium | reverse complement strand
TTCAATTACAAAGCTGTCCGGGGTTGAATAATATCTGCTTAAAAATTATCAGTGGTTTACATCCAACGGCAATTCGTTTGCACCCGTTGTGGCAGGTGTTGTCGGTGTTGCGGCGGCAGTTGTCGAAGCCGCGCTGACGGGCTGTGTTACATTAGCCTGAGTTGTCGATGATTGAGTTTCATTTGCCCGGGTGGTTCCGGCAGTTGCTGTTGTAACAACGCCGGTTGTTGCCGGCTGTGTCTGAGCAGCAGTTGTATTTTCGGCTGTGGTTTCAACCGGGGCTGCCGTTGTTGAGGGAACAGATCGTGCTGTTGTATAAACTCTGCGAGCGGTTGTCTGCACATAGCGTCTTGTTGTCGATATATAACGCCTTGTTGTTCTGATTTCAGTAGCCGGCGCTGTTGTTATTTCTTCTGTTGTTGTTTCATTTGCCATTATTTCCGTTACCGACGCGGTGGTACCGTAAATATCAACGTCCCAGTCAATAGCGTCGCTGCTTTGCAAAGTGGAATTGCGTGTGTCAACTTCATTAGCTCCGGCGTGATATTTATCAAGGGCTGTTTTAATCATAAATGCCGCGAGCGCAATAACTGCCAGAACAACAACCGCAATACCTGCGAAGGTCAAAATGCGCCTTATATCGGGCTTTTGCTTATACGCATTTGCATCCGCGTTGGCATATGGAGAGGAGCCCTCTTCGTTTTCGGCGGGAGTGTAAGAGTTTTCATATTCCTCACGGTAATCAGCGCCGGCGTCGCCGACAATCTTGTTTGCTATCGGAACAAATACAGATGTATCTTCACAGGATAAAAAGGCGGTGATAATAGTGACATTGTCCTTGCCGCCGTATTCAAGCGCTTTTTTAACAAGTTTTCCCGTGGCGTCCTGAGCATTTTCCGCGCCGGAAAGTATCAGGCGGATTTCAGTGTCGGAAACCATATCGTTAAGGCCGTCACTGCATAGAAGCAGAATGTCGCCGCTCGACACATTGTCAATAACGCTGACGCTGGGGTTAAGGGTGCTTTCTTCGGGGAATACGCCGAGGTATTTTGTCAGCCTTTTGGCGTTTGGAATTGTGTTTTTGCTGTTTCCGGACACGGCGCCCGAGTCAACGAATTCCTGACCGTGGGTATGGTCAAAACTCACCTGTTCCAGAACGCCTCCTGTGTAGCGGTAAATTCTTGTATCACCGAGTGAAACGCAGACTATACGACCGTTCATGGCGTATATTCCGGCAACCGTAGTGCCCATTCTTGCGCCGCGGGTATTTCTCTCATCGCATATCCTGTTGTTTGCGTCTTCAAGACAGCGCGCAATGGCGAATGAATAATCTTCACCGCTTTCATAAACATTCATGGCGGATGCGGCAATTGATTTTGAGGCTATTCCGGATGCCACTTCTCCGAACGCTTCACCGCCCATTCCGTCACACACCGCAAGGTGGAACGGCTGGGTCATTTTCTGAACATATGCGGAACCTTTGCGCAATGTGCCGTCGTATGTCAGTTGACCGTTAAGGCTGTAATTGTCTTCGTTTGCGGTGTGTACACGCCCGGCGTGTGTAACAGCGCAAACTTCAGCGCTGATTTTCTTCATGCTAAACCTCCGTATATTGTTTCGGAATGGAAACGACCCTTACTATTGTGCAATCAGTCATTGAATATATGATTTGCTTTCGCATAGTCATAGAATACTTCAATGCTTCTCTTTCTCGCTTCGCCCAGAGTGGTATCTCCCCTTGTGTACCAGCCCATGTTAACGCCGCGAAGGTGGCACAGGTATTTTGCGCTTGCATTAAAGCCGCTGTCAATAGCCTGGTCAAGAAGGATAATTTCACGGTGTGTTTTTTCAGCGCCTTCGGTATCTCCTAAGCTGAATTGAGCCCACATTTTAACAAAAAGATCAGCTCCGCATGAAGTCGGCGTAGCGACAACGCCTCTTGCACCTGCCAGATATGCGTCGTAAAGCAGGGGAATATTTGCCTGCAGAACATTGCTTTCGCCCTGAACTTCAATCTTATTCTTTATTGCTGTCAATGAGCAGGTTGTATCCTTAACACCTTTAAATTTGCCCGTTGCCGCGAGTTTGCCGTATGTTACGCTGTCCATACAGTGAGGCTGCATACCGGGAAATTCATAGAGGACTACCGGAAGGTCTGTGTATGAAGCAAGAGAAGTGAGATAATCAAACATTGCTTCCGGTTTGTTGCACATACCCTTTGTGACGAATACATGGCCGGTAATTCCCTGCGCTTCAACGGCTTTCATTTCTTCAACCTGATTTTCAAAATCCTGCTGAAGGTTGGTTGTTGCAAAAACGGGCACTCCGTTTGCGTTTTTGACTGCAAGACCGGCACATTTGATTCTTTCTTCGGGTGTGAGCAGTGTCATTTCAGATGAACCGCAAACGGCAAAAAGATGCTCCGGTTTAAAAGAAGCCTGCCAGGCAACATATTCTTCATACGCTTTATAGTCAATGCTTTTATCCCATTTGAAAGGGGTCAAAAGAAGGGAATATACACCCGCAAATTCGTTATACTTCATTGTTGAAACACCTCGGATAATTGAATTTTTAAAAACTTTATTCCTCTTTGCCGAGCAAAAAAGCTTTTTTATTAATTTCAATAAATTTCGGCGGCACGCTTTCTTCAATTGTTGTCAGCCATTCTTCGTCGCTGAAATCAAAATACTTTGAAATTCTTCCCAGAAGTACTATGTTAATGCACTTATCACTGCCGGCCTTGCGCGCAAGCGAGAGGGCGTCTATGGCGTCAATGTCAAATCCGATTTCCGCAAGTTTTGACAACAAATTTTCAGGATATACGGCAGCGCCGGTGATTACCGGCATTGGATTTGTCTTTTGAGTGTTTGTGATTATTTTGCCGCCGGGGGCGAGATAATCGGCGTATCTTGCGCTTTCAAGCTGTTCAAAGGAAAGAATAAAATCCGCCTCTCCTTTGTCTATGATGGGGGAGTATACCCTGTCACCGTAGCGAACATATGTAACAACGCTGCCGCCCCTTTGCGACATTCCGTGAACTTCACTGACTTTGATGTCATACCCTTTTTTCAGCAGCATTTTTCCGAGTAACTTTGAAGCGAGCAAAGTACCCTGGCCGCCGACGCCGACAATCATGATGTTTTTAGTTTTCATCATTTCTTACCTCCTTCGATTGCGCCCGGTCTGCAAAGCTGTGAACAAACGCCGCAACCGGTGCAAAGAGTAGAGTCAATAACGGCTTTTTTATTGACAATGCTGATAGCGGGACAGCCTATTTTCATGCATGACTTACAGCCGACACACTTGTTTTCATCAACTGCAATCGGACCGGGGTGTTTAACATATTTAAGCAGTGCGCAAGGCCGCCTTGATATAATTACCGACGGTTCATCAGCCGCCAGTTCTTCTTTAACAGCGTTTTCGCATTGAGCGAGATCATATGGGTCAACAACCTTTACGCGTTTTATACCTATGGATTTGCAAAGGGATTCAAGGTCGATTTTTGTGCACGGGTCGCCTTTGAGGTTAAAGCCCGTTGTCGGGTTTTGCTGATGCCCTGTCATGCCTGTTATCGAGTTGTCAAGGATAATAACCGTTGAATTCGATTCATTATACGCAATGTTGATAAGGCCGGTAACTCCCGAATGCATGAATGTTGAATCGCCGATAACTGCGACTGTACTGCCCTGATGCTCCTTACCGGAGGACTTGACAAATCCGTGTATGCCCGATACCGAAGCTCCCATACAAATAACGCTGTCAAGAGCATTCAGCGGCGCAACGGCGCCTAAAGTGTAACAGCCGATATCGCCTATAACCGTACAGTTGTTCTTTTTCAAAGTATAGAACAGCCCTCTGTGGGGACAGCCTGCGCACATAACAGGCGGTCTCATGGGGATTTCTTCACTTACGGACTTGAATTCCGCTTTTACACCGAGGATTTTCTCTCTTACGATATTCTGGCTGATTTCACCGATATAACCGAAAAGCTCTTTGCCGGTGCAGTCTATGCCGAGCTTTTTGACATATGTTTCAATAACATCATCAAGTTCTTCGACAATAATAACCTTTTTTACATCTGAGGCAAAGGTTTTGATAAGTTCAACCGGCATCGGATTGATAAGCCCCAATTTAAGCACCGGGTATGTATCCCCGCAAGCTTCTTTGACATACTGATAGCAGGTTGAGGAGGTGATTATTCCTATCGAATTGTCACTGCCTTCTTCGATTCTGTTCAGGGATGTTGTTTCCGCAAATGCAGTCAGAGCCTTTGTCCGTTCTTCAACCACCGGATGCCTTTTTTTGGCGAAACCGGGCATCATTATGTATTTTGAAGTCTGTTTTTCATATGGAACGGCTGATCTTTCAATGCGCTCGCCTGTTTCAATTACGCTTTGAGAATGGGCTACTCTTGTGCACATTTTTATTATGACCGGCGTATCAAATTTTTCCGATATTTCATAGCCGGCTTTTACAAATTCCATAGCTTCGGCGGAATCCGAAGGTTCAAGCATGGGCAGTTTTGCGGCAATGGCGTAATGGCGGCTGTCCTGTTCATTCTGAGATGAATGCATACCCGGATCATCGGCAACGGCGATAATCATACCTGCATTGACTCCGGTATATGAGATAGTAAAAAGCGGGTCTGCCGCAACATTAAGACCGACATGCTTCATACCGCAGTAGCTTCTGTGACCTGCGAGTGAGGAACCGAATGCGCTCTCCATAGCTACTTTTTCATTTGGCGCCCATTCGGCGTAAATTTCTTCATATTTGGCTGCAAATTCCGTTATCTCCGTGGAGGGCGTTCCCGGATAGCTTGAAACAAAATCGCACCCTGCTTCATAAAGCCCTCTTGCAAAGGCTTCGTTGCCTAACATAAGCTTTTTCATTGTGTTAATAATTCCTCCGGAATGTTTCTGTTTAATAAAACTCAGCTGTTGTTCTGTTCCTCAACAAGGCGACCGCGGCAATATTTTTCACGCAGTACCGGCTTTTCAATTTTGCCGGTCGGGTTGCGCGGAACTTTTTCAAAAATAATCTTTCTCGGGCGTTTATAGCGTGGCATATCGGCGCAGAAGGCGTTGATTTCATCCTCCGTGCATTCCATGCCCTCTTTTATTTCAATTATTGCGGCGGCAATTTCGCCGAGGCGCTGGTCGGGTATACCGATAACGGCAACATCTTTGACTTTATCATTTTTGCGTATGAAGTCTTCAATCTGGACCGGATAAAGGTTTTCACCGCCGGAAATGATGACATCTTTTTTTCGGTCAACAAGGAATATAAAGCCGTCCTCGTCAATTTTAG
>JAILFM010000153.1 GCA_024697575.1 Clostridiales bacterium | reverse complement strand
TAACTCGCTGTGCCTTCTATTATCTGCCTTGACATCTGCCGTTTTCCGTTATATGAAAATGCGCGATACATAAGAATCATCCATACGGATACGAAAGCTCCGAAAACGGCGCCGAGCAGAAAAACAATAAACAGAACGGTTTTAAGAACTCCGGGCTTGAGCAGATCGCTCAACCCAAAAATAACAAACAGAATCAGAAACACAGCAGTGCCTGCAATCGCGGAACAAACCATACCTTTCGGCATCCAGTTTTTATAATCGCTTCGCTCATGAATAACGTCGCTTGCGCTCCCTATTGAATCGTGCTTCATTGTCATTGCCTCCTTTGAAGTTTATTCTTACAATATCAAGCTTAATCAGCCTGTCGCACATACATGCCATAAGCCGGTTAAAAACACCGAAGCGCCTGTCAACTTTGCGGTAGCCGTTCATATAGCTTTTTGTTGTTACTGATTCAAAATTTCTGCTCCAGTCTGCAAGCTCGGCGGCGGCGTCGCTTGATGAAAAGTATGCGCCGACATCTGTAATACCCACTTCCTTGAGCCATGTTTTCGTCATCATTTTTGCTCCGGCTTTATTGCACGAATCAAAGACGAGTTTTCCGCCCTTAAAATGCTTTGCCATAGCGTCAAAAATTGCTTTCAGTTGCTGAGTTCTGAAGTAGTAAAACACACCTGCGGCAAAGAATACCGCGCCCTTGCTTTCATCAAAATCAATCTTTTCAAACCACGACAGATCATTGAGATCGCAGGCAATATTATGTTCCCTTTCACTTTCCGGTAGCAGCTCATTCCGTATCTCAATAACATCGGGCAAATCAAGGTTGTATCCCGTGCATCTGCCGTTATCAACTCTTGTGAAGGTAGTATCAAGCCCGCAGCCGAGATTAACGACCGCCGCTTCGGGATGAAATTTCAGATAATTCTCAGCCTCGTATCCGAGATCATAATATCTCTGTGCCGCTTCAAGCGCGCCGAAAAGCCCCGCTTTTGTCTCCATCAGCTTTCCTTTTTCAGAGAAATCGTAATCAAGCATTTCGCAGATGCGCTGAGCTTCTCCGTCATTAAGCATATCGGGATACCTGTCTGCGCAGATTTTACGGCCATAGAGAGGAATTATCAGGGTTTCCTGAACAGTGTTTTTCTCAATATGGTATTTTTTCATTAATCTGCCTTCTTTGCGGTAACATTCAGCCAGGGCTTATCAGCATGAGTATGTATTTCAATGCTTGTAAAACCTGGTTTTTCAAGAAGAGATTTCAGCTTTTCGCCTGTGTAAAGATTCATACCGTCTATTATCTGCGAAAACTTAACAGATGTTTTATCCGTGCCGGTTGATTCATTTGTAATTGCAAATATTCCGCCGCTTTTAAGCACACGGTAAATCTCAGAAAAGGCATTTTCGATATTTTGCCAGAAATATACTGTTTCAAATGCAGTAACGATATCAAAGCTGTCATTTTCAAAAGGAAGATAACAGACATCGCCCTGCAGTATTTCGCATTTTCCTCTGCGGATTGCCTCAACATTTGTTTCCCTTGATTTTGCGACACTGATTTCGGAATAATCTATTCCGTATGCTTTATCGCTTCTCTCAAGCAGACGGCGGACATTTGCTCCGCCTCCGCAGCCGCAGTCAAGAGAGGCTTCCGCTTTTATATTTCCAATAAACCCAAAGCCCCACTCCGCAAGAGAAGAGTGACCGCCCGAGTTCATGCCGTTTACCATTATTTTACCGAGAAAACCTTCCGGCTTTTTTGTCTGGCTGAAAAATTTCTTCATTATACCCATCGCGTTTACCTCTAACAATTATTTCAAAAGGGCGGTCTGTTTTTTCATTGCTTTTTCCGCAATTCTCATTCCGAGTATCGCTACGGGAACAGTCAGCGCAAGCATCAGAACAAGAACCGGAATATTGTCTATTACAACGCTCATTTTATCGGCGTAGCCGGCAGGCATTTCCCCGACCGCTTCGGCAAGTGAATTCTCCGTTTCAAACCACCAGTGTGCCGAGTAGGCATAGAATGAAAATGCGAACGGGACGAAACTTACCCTCACTCCTTTAAGAGTATTGTATTTCATAACTTTACGCAGTATTTCCGCAAGAACAGTCACAACAACAATTATTACGGCGAAGGGAAGATTGCCTTCAACTGCTATAAAGCCGATTGCCAGCAGCATGCAGTTGAGAATTGACGCCGCGCCGGGATGCTGCCACTGAGCGCAGCTGTAAAGATAAATAAAACTGAAAAGCAGAGGAACAACCGTGCCGACATAAGCATAGCACGCCGGGTGAATCATACCGCACGCTGAGGCAGGCACAAATAAAACGGCGTAAATTACAGCGGCGATCAAAAGACGCCATACGGGGAATTTTTTCATAGATAATCTCTTTTCTTCGACATTATATGTTTGTTTACAGACTCCATTTTGAACTGTCCGCCTGAAGCATTGCCATATGGCGGAAAATGCTGTCTTCCCTGCCGAGCAGTTCCTCCGGTGAGCCCTGTTCGGCAACAGAACCTTCTTTAAGTACAATAATCTTGTCCGCGCCTGAAACAGTGCGCATTCTGTGCGCGATTACAAGAACTGTTTTTTCGTTCAGCAGACGCGAAAGCGCACCCTGAACCTTTGTTTCGTTTTCAACATCCAGCGATGCTGTCGCCTCATCTAGAAGAACTACAGGTGCGTTTTTCAGAAGGGCGCGGGCTATTGATATACGCTGACGTTCTCCTCCCGACAGCTTTGCTCCGTTTTCGCCTATCGGCGTATCATATTTAAAGGGCAGTTTATTTACAAATTCGTCGCAGTTTGCCGCCTTGGCAGCCGCAAGAACTTCCTCATCTGTTGCGCCGTGCTTGCCCAGGCGGATATTTTCCATAACCGTATCATCAAACAGAACTACATCCTGGAAAACCATTGAATAATCAGTGAGCAGAACTTCAGGATCAACCTTTGATATGTCAACGCCTCCGACGGTAATTATTCCCTCTGATATATCCCAAAGTCTTGCGGCAAGCCGGGCGCAAGTGCTTTTTCCTGAACCGGACGGACCAACAAGAGCTGTGACTTCGCCTTCTTTCGCCGTGAATGAAACGTTTTTGAGAACCGGCTTGCCGTCATAGGAAAAGCTGACATTTTTAAACTCTATATCGTGACCGTCGGGATTGAAGACTTCCGCGCCTTCGGCTGTCGGAGTGTCGCTGATTTCATTAAGGCGGCTTGCCGAAACCTGTGAAACAAACATTTCCGCCATAAGTGCAAGCGACTGGTCAAACGGCGCATAAATGCGGGTGATGACCATAAGGAACATAAACATAAGCATAAAGTCAACGCCCTTGTTCAGAACTATATAGGCGCCGGTAAGGATGGTTGTTGCAACGCCGAGACGCATAATAACGGTGGCGGCGTTGACAAACAGGCCTATCACGAGTTCACCTTCAATGTTTGTCTTTTCAAATTTGTCGATTTTTTTGTTGAGCCTGTCAAGATAGTCCTTTTCGCGGTTGGTTGCTTTTATCTCGCGGATATTCTCAAGTGATTCCTGTATATTGTCGGAAACAGCCAGAGCGTCTGCTTTGAGTTTTTCGGATTTGCTTTTCTGTATCTTTCTGCTGCCGAAAAGAAGCACAAAGGCAACCGGCACACCCCAGAGACAGGCAATCGCCATGCGCCAGTCATATATAAACAGCATAACAGCGATAATTGCCGTGGAAATATATGCTCCGTAAAGATAGCCGAGACAGTGTGACCAGACATGCTCCAGGCGGTTGACATCACCCATGATTGTCTCGGTGAGATCGGCAAGATCGCGCTTTCCGAAATAGCCGAGAGGAAGCTTGCGCAGCCGTTCGGCAAGAGATATTCTGGTATCTTTGATTTCTCTGTAAACCAGACCGTAAGTGTTGTGATACTGCTGCAGATGTGTGACAAATGAGAGGATAACAAACGCCGCTACAAGGCCGATAAATATCCACGCATTCGGAAGCGGAGCACTGTCGGTCAGCGTGCTTATATAATTCTGCATCAGATAATACAGAATACCCATGCCGGCCATCATAATCAGGTTAACAATAACCGTCCAGATTGCGCCGGTTTTTGTGTTTTTAAGGCCTTTGTCGGTCAGTGCATATTTTCTTTTAAGATTTTCACCAAACATTTCAAACGCCCTCCCTGACTGATGATATTTTCCATTCGGCAGCTTTATTGTATTCGTCCCACATACGCGAATAAAGTCCGTCGTTGTTCACAAGTTCATCGTGAGTGCCTTCCTGCACAACCTTTCCCGAGTCAAGCACCAGTATTTTATCTGCGCCTGTTACGGTTGAGAGACGGTGCGCAATCATAATCACTGTTCGTCCTTTTGTAAGCGTTTTGAATGCTTTCTGAATAAGCGCCTCGTTCTCAGGGTCGGCAAAAGCAGTCGCTTCATCCAGCACAATTATCGGAGCGTCTTTAAGAATTGCCCGTGCCAGAGCAACGCGCTGCTGTTCGCCGCCCGAAAGGTATGTGCCCTCCGAGCCAATCAATGTATCAATACCCTGCGGCAGTTTTTCAATTATATCGTCGCATTGCGCCGCGTGCAGAGCAGAGAGGACTTCTTCCCTTGAAGCGTCAGGACGAGCGGCGCGGACATTTTCAAGAATCGATGTCTTGAAAAGACGGGTGTTCTGAAACACAAAAGCAACCTTCTCCATCAGAAC
>JAILFM010000123.1 GCA_024697575.1 Clostridiales bacterium | reverse complement strand
TATTCCGTCATATTTCACAAAAATCTCAGTCAATACACAAAGTATCAACTTCGATTTTTGTATCATCTGACGAAAAATCTTACTTCGCAATCCGCATACCTGAATTGTGCGGTATTGCCCTTGAAATAAACAAATTATTTCTGTGATTTTTCGACTTCATCAGTCGAAAAACCTGCTCGCCGTTCTAAACACTTCGATTTAATCAGCGTTTCCCTAAGTTCGATATGGCATCGGGGTTTGATACGGTGAGCTATAAGACAGAGCCTAAATCCGGAGGTTTTTATGTTAACCAGAATCATTGCATTCTTTTTATCTTTCACCACACTGTTTTCAGCTTTATGGGGGCTGTGTTTCGGCGGTATGAATGAGAATATACAGAAAGAATCGAATATTATGCCCGATACATGGGCGGCGGTGGACGGTCTGGGAAGAACGCTGCCGTTGGCAGGCGAAGTCAAAGAAAAGGACAAAACGAAGTTTGTCGGGATGTTTTACTGGATCTGGCACACAAACTTTGCGCAGCGGTACGAAGCTCTCAATGCAACCGAAATACTGTCCGAACACCCCGAAATTTTATATGATTTTGAATCGCCCTTATGGCCGGAGCACGAGGACGGGCGCCCGTATTACTGGAACAAACCGCTTTACGGGTATTACAGGGATACCGACGAGTATGTTCTTCGCAAGCATGCCGAGCTGATAGCCGACGCGGGCGTGGATGTCATCATTTTTGACTGCACAAACGGAACATACACCTGGGATGAAAGCTATGAAAAGCTCTTTGAAGTCTTTGAAAAAGCAAGGGTGGACGGCGTGAATGTTCCCAAGGTCGCATTTATGCTGCCGTTCAATGACGGCTCCGATACAACCGTGTCGCTCAAAAATCTTTACGAACGCATATATTCAAAGGGAAGGTATGAGGATTTGTGGTTTTACTGGGATGGCAAACCTCTTATTATGGCGCATTCCTCGGGGCTGGATTTGACGGACAAAACAGAAAGAGATATTTATCGCTTTTTCACCTTTCGACAGAACGAACCGACATATTTTTGCAAAGATAAAAGCTATATGAATAAAACCTGGGGCTGGTGCTCCGATTATCCGCAGACAAAATTCGGCAAATCACTCAGCGGAAAAGTTGAGCAGATGTGCGTTTCCGTTGCGCAGAATGCCGCAAACGGCGCGCTTGTCGCAATGAACGCAGAAGACGAAGTGCAGGGCAGAAGCTTTGTCAAAGGCAATTACTCATATTCCTTCAAAAAGGGTAATGAAACCGTGACAGCGGATAAAAATACTGAAAATTCCCTGCTTTACGGCTTGAATTTTCAGCAGCAGTGGGATAACGCCATTGCGTGCGACCCCGATTTTGTTTTTGTGACCGGCTGGAACGAGTGGATTGCCGGCAGATGGAAGGAATGGCAAGGCACAAGGAACGCATTTCCCGATCAGTTCAGCGATGAATACAGCCGCGATATTGAGCCTGCCGACGGCATACTGAAGGATCATTACTATTATCAGCTTGTTGCCAATATACGAAGATTCAAGGGTATTTCAGACAAAACAATCGAAGAAAACGGAGAAAAAACATATTATCACTATACCGGCAGCACCGTTAAGCGCATCAGCGACGCCTGGCAGGGCCTAAGCTATACTTCTGACACTATGCGCAACGACTTTGTAAAGGCGCAGGTGAAAAATGACAAAGAGAATATCACTTTTAAGATTTACACAAAGGAAAACATTTCGCCAAAAGGCAACGCATGGATGCGTATATTTATTGACACCGATCAAAGCGGCGTTTCTCCCGGCTGGGAGGGGTTTGAGTACATTATTAACAGAGAAAACGCAGGGGAAAAAACACTCACCGTTGAAAAATCAACCGGCGGCTGGAATTTTGAAAAAACAGGCGAAGCGCAGTATACGGTCATCGGCAATGAAATGACGGTCACCGTCCCTGTTTCTGCCCTGGGATTGAGCGAAAATGTGCATTTCAATTTCAAGCTTTCGGACAATATGCAGACAGACGGGGATGTTATGGATTTTTATAAAAACGGCGATGTTGCGCCCGGCGGCAGATTTATGTTTGTTTATTGATTAATGCAGAAAACCGCATACAGCGGAACGGATTTGATGTTGTTTTCAAAGCCGAAGTTTTTCTCGGAAATCCTGATTGAGTAAGCCGGCTTAAACAGTCCGGTATATTCATTCAGACTCACGGCGGTGACATTGTCGCCGCTTTTTACTTCCACAGGGATAATTTTACCCTGCAAAGATATTACAAAATCAACTTCTTTGGTGCCTTTGTCATTTCTCCAAAAATACGGCTTAAATCCGGCTCTGACAAGCTGCGTATTTACATAGTTTTCGGTCATGCCGCCTTTGAAATCGGCAAGCTCTTCTTCCATAAAAAAGATATCTTCGGCGCGGATATCCTTTTGAGCGGCAAGCAGCCCCATATCTGAAAGATAAATCTTGAAGTCGTCGATATCCTTGTAGTTTTCGAGCGGTTTTGTGATTTGCTCGGCGCGGTAAATGCGGGATAGAAGGCCCGCGGAAACCAGCCATTCAATAGCGTTTTCGTACTCGGCAGCCCTGGCGCCGGTTTTGATAAGTTTATACTGAAAACGGGTGTTTTTCTTGGAAAGCTGTACGGCAATCGTCCCATAGGTAAGCCTGGTCTTTTTAATCTCGTTTGCGCTTTCCTGATACTTGCTCATGTCGTCCAGATAATCCATCTGAATAGTCTTCAGAATGTGCCTGACCTGTGTATAGTCTCGGGTATCTGTAAACCGGGCGACAGCTTCCGGCATACCGCCCACAGCGAGATACTGCCTGTAAAGCGCAAGGGCGGCCTTATGAAGCGCCTGAGGCATCGGACTGTCATTGCCAAAGCAGGTATGAATCCTGTCAGTCAGGTCTTTTTCTCCTAAAGCAAGAAGGAATTCTTCCATGTCCATAGGATACATGGTATACCGGTCAACTTTTCCTACGGGAAAAGCATATTTTTTACGGTTGACGGCAACTCCCAAAAGACTTCCGGCAGCAATTACATGGTATTCCGGCGCTTCTTCACAAAAGTATTTCAAAGAAGTAACGGCGCGCTCACACAGCTGAATCTCATCAAAAACGATGAGCGTATTACCGCGGGTAATGGTCTGTCCGCTGATGTGGGACAGGATAGGGAGAAGATATGAGGGGCTGATATTTTCGTCAAAGGTTGCGCACAGAGACTCGGTTGTCTGAAAGTTAAAATAAGCCACATTGTCGTAATGCCGATGACCGAATTCCAGAACAGCATAGGTTTTTCCGACCTGACGGGCGCCTTGAATTATCAAAGGCTTTCTGTATTTACTCTCTTTCCAATTTTTCAAATATTCGGAAATCTTTCGGTACATATACATGGCGGTTCCTCCTTAAATGGAATTCTGTGCGGATTTATCATAACATACAGTGGAATATAATGCAATATTAAACCATAAAATTACATTAAATTCACGAAACAACATGCCGTCTTATGAAATCCGTCATTTGATTGAAGTTTGCTTTCTCTCAATCCATGCCATTAAAAGGTTGACAATCTTCATTTGCTGCGTTTCCGTAAGCTCTTTGTGAAGGGGAACCTTATACCATTTGTTAAGGCAGCCGCGGCAGCAGCACGCCGTGGCGTGCATTGCCTTGAACACGGGGTGCCCGTGCATAGGCGTCTGCCTGCCGTCATTAACCGGTTCGGCGCCGGCAAGCTTTTGCCTGACAAAATCCTCAGCGTGTTGCTTAATAACAGCCGTGCCTTTTTCTTCAAGGTACAGCTGTTCTTTTTTTGTCAGGTAAAAACTTGAGCGGAATTTTGATTTTTCAAGTTTATTCAAAGCTTCGTCAATTGTCTGCATGTTCTTGGATTTTTCATATGTCAATCTTCACCTTCGTCGCTTTTCAACCTTATTTTAAAAAATATGGTAAAAGAATTTGAACCGGTCTGATTTTAAACCCCTCGAATTCGATTGGTTTGAAACCGGGATTATCCGGCGTTTCCCTAAATCATTCTATTAATCATCTGAATCTTCTTTTTCTTCTCTGATGACTCATCAAATAAAATTAATTAATCAGCAGTTCTTTTATAACTTTTATAATTTCTAATAGCTCAATACCGTCAGCGTAAGGATATTTTTTTGTGTATTTATTCCACAATTCTTTAATTGCCGTACTCTCAGAAACATTAAGCAAGATTTTTTCATAATTTTTAATTAGTTCCGAACTGCCTCTGTGTTCAGCGGTAGCTTCAAGAGCGTTTTTAAAAACGCTTTTATCAAAGGTATGGTTTTGACCAAAATATATACATCATAAAAATCTCTTGATCTTGTCGTAAGCACTGACCTGCGTAGAATAGTTTCAACTTTTTCGGCAAGAATTGTTTCGACATTATAGCCCCAAAGGGGTATTTTGAGTTCCGGTTCGAACATACCTGTAAAATCATATTCTATTGCATCAGGTGTGATTATATCACCGGTGGAAATGTCGATTGAAAGAGGAGTAATAATCGGATCATATTTTGCGTCAAGCCTGACCTGATAGCCGCCGTATATATCATCTTTTCTTATGGGCTGAATGGATATCAACGAAAATGATACTTCATCGTCAATATTAACAGTGCAAATACTGTTTACAGAATCCGTAATTTTATCAACCGTAAGCGGCAGCTTTCTCAGAGTTGTATCAAGATCCATCGTTGACCTTGTTGATAGACCTACTATTGACGCCACAAGCACGCCGCCTTTTATCACAAATTTTTCTCTGAAATCGGATTTTGACAATCGTTCAAGAAATCTTTCAAACATGTAGTTTTGCAATACAACCTGCGACGGAAGGTTATTGGATTTAGCATAGTTGCTAATTTTTGCTTTTAGGCTCATGGCTTTGCCGCTCACAGTAAAACCTCCATATAAGTTCTTATCTTCTTTTCGAGACCGAATTGTTTGGAATAATCAGAAAGAAGATTCAAATCCTTTACCGGAGATGCAACATAGTTTTTTAATGCCGAAATAACCGTTTCTTCATCTATTCTGCTTCTGCTACGGAGAAGATCGCAAACAGTTCTCTCAGGATTATAACATTGCACCGAATTGCCGAATGTGGTTTTCAATTCAATTAACCCTGTTTTGAAAAGCTCATTTTTTATATAAAAGCAGATGCATTTATCCTTAATTGAAGCAGGAAGCTTTTTTCCGGATGGGATAGTAACCGAATGAATAAAAGGAGTTCTGTCCGACAGACCGTTTAAAAAAAGAGCAGACTCGTGAGAAACAACAATATTATTTGACCGCTTAGCAATTTCAAACAAATCATCAACAACTACATCTTTGGATGAGTATACTCCGTGAGAGACCCTTGCCAGCAAACCGGCTTTTTCATATTTAAACAAAAGGGCCTTTGAGTAACCCAAGGCGATAAATTGCGAAGTAGTTATAATATTATTGTTTTGATTAAGGTAATTCATTATTGCAGAATTAATAATTATAACGCATCACTCCTTGTTAACTTTTGTTCCCAAATTATATTGCATATAGGAGCAAAAGTCAACTACAATCCTTTCCGGGAATCACTCACCCGTCAATTTCTCCCATAGTGTCAAAGATGTGGTTAAACTCATCAACAATCGGTTCTCTTATGGCAATATTGGCAGGTACTGATATCGTAAAATTTCAGGTGCAGCAACGCTCCGCAATGCGGGCACCGGACTTTCTTTATCATCCACACAACAGAGGCGGCAATAAACAGCCCGGCTATCAAATAAAGCACTGTCCTCGCCGTATTGCCGGCTATTGAACCTGCAATTACAAAGCCGAAACCGGCAAACAAAATTATGTAACCAATGAGTCTGCATGTTCTTGGATTTTTCATATTTAACTGTCCTTTTCCCTTCATTTAAATATCAAACAAATCATTGACTTTTATAAGCTTTATATTATCGGACTTATTTGCTTTGTCCTGCACCCATTTTGTAAAACCGGATTTTGAAAACAGATAATAATATTTGTGCTTTTTTTGAAACAAATTTGAAGACGAAACAAGATCTTCAAATTCAGACTTGCCGAATAATTCATTACGGTATTTGCATTCACAAAAAATTGCAGCTTCTCCCGATTTATCAATCAGAAGAATATCAACATCATCCTGCTGCTTCTTTTCCGGGTTGTTTCCCCACCATTTGCCGATTATATTTGGATAAAACGGCAATTTGCCCTCGCGGGCTTTTCGTTTCATATATTCTGTACAAATCTTCTCAAAAACCGTGCCCATGTAATCAGAAAGATTGTTTTTATCAACAATATCTTTCGCGGCTTTTTGCGGGCCGATTATCTCATAGTAGCTGCGATTTGAAAAAATGAAATAAAACCAAAACAGGAAAAAAGGATCGGCAATTGAATATATGGTTTTTCTGGATGTTTCCTTTTCTCCTGCAGGGTATTTCTTTTCAATAAGTTTAATTGTTCTCAATGTGTCAAGATATTTGGAACACTTGGAACTGTCTTCGTGAATCTTACCTGCAATTTCATTCATGCGGCTTGCTCCGTTTGATATCGCTTCAAAAATGCTGTTGTATACAGCAGGTTCTCGCAGTTCCATACGAAGAAGCACCTGCGGCTCCTCTTTAAGAAATGCCCCGGTTTTCAGAACCTTTTTTTCAAGGTTTTCGGCAATTGTCAATTTATCGCTGAAATTCTCAAGATAACAGGGAATACCGCCGAGAATTCCATATGCAATCAGTTTATCATTTATTGAGTAATTCGGAAAAAAAGAAGCGCTGTCATAATAATCAAACGGCAAAAGCTCATAAGTAGCCGTCGCACGGCCGTAAAGAGGACTTTTGTAACCGAGAACCTCATTTTCCATAAAGCTTATACTTGAGCCGCATAAGATCAGAAATATTTTCTTCTGCTTCCATTCGTGATCAATTATATGCTGTAATGTGCTTTTGATTGAAGGCGTATCCTGCGCAACAAACGGAAATTCGTCAATGATTATAACCTGCCTTTCATCACCGGTATTATCACCAATATACCGAAAAGCCGAATCCCAGCTTTCAAATGTACCAAAATAACTGCTGCTGTATCTTACTTGAACGGCTTTCGAAAAGGATTCAATATTCAATGCGGAGTTTTTTTCCTGCGCCGAATAAAAAACAGAGTTTTTGTCTTTTGAAAATTCACTCAGAAGAGTTGTCTTGCCGACTCTTCTTTTACCGTAAAGAACAAGAAATTCAAATCGGTTTGAATTATACAAATCATTCAGCATTTCCAGTTCTTGCTGTCTTCCGATAAACATAAAACTCATCTCCTAAATTAATTTACTGAATTACAATTATTATAATCGTAATTCAGCAAATTTCAAGCTTTTTCCGCTTTACTCCGGGGGTTAAAACGGAATAATCTTTTTG
>JAILFM010000072.1 GCA_024697575.1 Clostridiales bacterium | reverse complement strand
CGGTGAATTCCTTGATATTGCTTACTACGGAATAATCAAAAGTGATTGGGAAAAGCAACATCAGAAAGGATAATTCAGTCTTATCTATCTTCTTACCTCTTACCATTAATTCTGCTAAAATTTGATACAAAATTCATATATTCATATATATCAAAGGGTACGGAAACCACTATGATTTCCGTACCCTTAAAAATGTAAGAAATATTCTGTTGTATAATTTGGCTTATTTTTCATTATTGCTGTTTTGATTTACATTTTCATATAATGCATTGACATTTGGATAAATTTGTAGATGATACTATAATAATAAAGGAATATATAATTCAAAGATAATAGTGATTTCAAAAATACACCTATCCGATTTTGTTTTCAGAACACTATAATAGTGAAAGTGCATTTTCAATCTTGAGAGAGGAGGAACCGTTTTGGATAAAAATGAGGTGCTGAAATATGTTGAACCAATATTACGCTTTTGCAAAAAGAGGATTAGCAACATCTATGATGCCGAAGATCTTGCAAGTGATATTATTCTTCAAGTAATGATTGGTATTGAAAAGTACAATATTGACTCTTTGGATGCATGGGTTTGGCGAGTGGCTCATAACAGATATGCAAACTTCATTAATTCACAAAGTAAAAATAAAATGATTCTTTCCGGAGATTATTATTTGTTTGATATAACAGATAACAATTCATTTGAAGAAAAAACAGAAAACGATGAAAACTACAGAGCAATAATAAAATATCTTCATACGCTTTCATCAGAGTATAAAAACATTTTTGTTGATTATTATCTCGAAAAAATGAGTGTACATGAATTATCCGATAAGTACTCTCTCTCAGAAGCAACGGTAAAATGGCGCTTAAATGTCAGCCGCACAAAAATCAAAAAACGTATAGGAGAATGCAAAATGGAGCAAATTTACAAACGCATAAACTGGAACACCAAAACCTGCAACGGCTGCTGTGAGCCCGATGAGTATTTACACTCTCAGGTTTCACGCGCGATTTGCCTCGCCGCATATGAAAAGCCGCTAACAGTCGAAGAAATAAGTATGGCAACAGGAATACCGACCTTATATATTGAAGATGAATTGCCGCAGCTTGAATATGGCGATGCCGTCAAAAAAACCGGTAATAAGTTTGCAACTGATTTTATTATTTTGCGATTGGAAGACAAAGAAAAGCTTGAAGCCGTGTCGAAGGATTGTGTGAAACTCGTTGCAGACGCATTTAGCAATCATTTTTCAGAGAAAGCAGAAAAATTAAAATCAATTGATTTTTACGGAAATGATTTCGGAACAGAGCAACTCGGATTTATTATTATACCCTATATTTTAAGAAACAAAATCAGTGAAGTCAAATCTGCGCTTGGCTTAGAGAATGGTCCTTTTCCGTTAAGAAAAGACGGCGGATACGGATGGTTTGTTGTTGAAGAGACGGAAGATGAAAACGAAACTGTTTCAGATTATTATTCCGGCTGTAACACCGCCGGTGATGACAGCGGGAGTTCATATTCACAAACATCGCATATTTACTATTATTGGGTAAACAAGTATTTTGACATTAATATTTATCACGGGCGAGGAATTCGTTGGCTGTGCGCAAACGGCATCCCGCAAAACAGCGAAAACGGTATTATCAAAACAAACTTAAGCGATGAAGATGCAGCTCAGCTTATCAAAAACGGACTGGTAAGCAAATGCGGCGGCAAGTATAAACTAAACTTTGCGTGTTTTGGGCAGAAAGAATTTTATGATTATATTTCTGAATTTAATATTTTAAATCCCGAATTCGAAAAAGCTCTTTCCGAATGGATTAAAAAGCTCAGAAACACATTTTCATCAATTGTGCCAAAACGTCTTGATTCACAGATTAATCAGTGGGTCGCGTATTATGCAACCCAACTCGTCGGATCTGTTATTGAAGAACTTATTCAGCGTGACGTTCTTGAAAGGCCTTTATTTGACAGACCTTTATCAAACGGAGTTTTTTATGTGGAAGGTGATTATGTTAATACCATTTAATTTTAAAAAGTATTCATAAATATCAAAGGGTACGGAGTATTTGTTGTTCTCCGTACCTTTATGATATTGAATTATAATTCAAATTACTTACCTCCGGGAATC
>JAILFM010000061.1 GCA_024697575.1 Clostridiales bacterium | reverse complement strand
AACTGTTTTCAGATTGGCCGTAACATCTTCGCCGACTGTTCCGTCACCTCTTGTGGAACCCCTGACGAGAATGCCGTTTTCATATTCAAGCGCAACGGATAAGCCGTCAATTTTCGGTTCCACAACATATTCGGCGTTTGGAAATTGACTTTTTATCCTTTTGTCAAAAGCTCTGATTTCTTCAAAACTGAAAGCGTCTTGCAAACTTTCGAGAGGAACAGCGTGTGTTACAGGTGAAAAGGTGTTGTCCGCAAATCCGCCAACGCGTCTTGTGGGCGAATCCGCAGTAATCAGTTGGGGATATTTTTGCTCAATAGCTAAAAGCTTTCGCTGCAAAGCATCATATTCACTGTCTTCAATTTCGGGGTCATCCTCAATGTAGTATTTATAGCTGTGATAATTAAGCAGTTGTCTTAGCTTTTCCGCCTCTTCAGCCGCTTTATTCTGATTTGCAATATCATTATTCATATGTTTATTCACCTTCAAGCACACCGTCTGCTGCCTGATTTATTTTTTTTGCTGTCAGCGTTCTTCTCTCGTTTAATTCACGGTACATTCTGTCGCGTTTTTCTTTGTCTATATTATACCAGAACATGGGAATCATACTGCTTAAAACGAGAAATGCCGGAATTATTGTCGCCATTGCAAAAATCCATTTTTGCGCTTTCAGCGGCTGCTCTCTGCCTTCGGTATATGCCGTCTGGTCATAATCTATAAGCATTTTCCACCTTGGCTGTAAAATTCCGTTCAGCCTTGACGGTATTTTACATATAAAAGTTGAAGCGAGCGAAAGGGTAGCTTCATTTCGCGAACCGTATTTCCATTCAATATAGTCGTTGCACTCTGCGCTTATTTCATTACCTGAAATACTCTTAACGCCCCAGAACGTCGCGTAGAGGCACTCCCACAAAGCGGTTACGGGTAACATCGGTATTCTGCCTTGGAAGAACATTTTGCCGTCCTTTGTGTGAAGAAATCTTCCGTAAAACCACAGCGGAATATAAAATGTTTTTGCAAAGACCTGTGAAACCATATACAGCGTGCGTGTTGAAAATCTGCTTGCAAGTTGATTGTATTTCGCAAAGCCGAAGGGTTCAAAAAAGAATGACGGTATACCGGCTATTGTTTCAAAAGTGGTCATGTTGAGAACCTGGCGGTAATAATCATTTGTTGAAAGTCCGGTGCCGAATGAACCGAGAGCGTTTGAAATAAGATACATCAGAACAGGTCTGTTGGTGAAAACTATTCTCAGTGAATCACGGATTTTCGGCGGTTCAATTTTCTGGTGCACTCTTTCTTTGGATATAATTGCAAACCATGACATTGCAACACCTGCGATAATAGATGTTGTAGGTCCGACTATCATTAGTGCTCGCCTTATCATTTGATGTTCTGTTCTCCCTTTTGCGGAAGAGACAATGCCGTTTTTTATAAAATCAAGCATAAATTCAACTACTATATCCGGTAAACGCCCGTAAAGTATGCTGAAATATGATGATATGGCTCTGAGCCTTCTCCTGTCCGAAGGGTAGGGGGTTAATGTGGAGCTGAGTCCGCCTATACCGACAGCTCTGAAATTGCCGAGGAATTCGAGAGACATGTCAATAGCCGCGAATGCGATAAGCTTAGGCAGATAGTTAAAATCATCTGTATGAGTTCCGAACATCAACGGCAAAAGCCAATATATTGTCGCAAATACAGCCAGTGGAACACCGCCCAAAAAAACATACGGTCTGAATTTTCCCCAGCGAGTTCTTGTTTTTTCAACAATACTTGCCACAAGCAGATCATCTATAACATCCCATATGCCGGCAATAAAGTTATAAGTTGATTGAAATTTAAGACTGAGTTTTAAGATACTGTCATTGAACAGCTCTTTATGGCCGTCGATATTAAAAGTCTGACTGCCGTCAAAAAGCATATAACCGATAGTTTCTTTGCGGCTGATTACGCGCCTGTCAACATCAACAAGTTCTTTAAGCCTGTCGTTGACTGATTTCAGCTCTTCATTTTCGGTTATTATTTTCCCTGTGTTTTCTTTATCCAACTTTTACACCTCCTTTATCACTTTCTGTTTAATCTCTCTTCTTCTTCTTTTTTTCTTGCTTCTTCGTCTTTCTTCCTGACTTCATCCTGCATCTCCGTCAGTATTTCAACCATCTTTTTTCTGATTTCAAGTTCGCTCACTCCGTCTTCAACCATTTTAAAATATTCATCGCTCGGAATGCCGCCTATAAGGCAAATCTGTTTTTTGATTTTAAGACCTTTTTTTGCAAGAATATTGCTGTAAATCAATAAAGCAAACAGCAAAAATAAATACAGAAAAATACCTAAGCCGGGTTTGCCGGCGGAATAGTCCGGAAAGTATTCTCCAATTTTTGCAAATGAAAACATTGCCGCTGAAGCTGCAGCAAGAATTATTTTTGATAAGTCAAAGAACAGGTTGATTGCTTTACCGTGCGGCCCCAATGATTTCATAAGAAACAGCCCGCCTATGGGAATTAATAAGGCAGATAGAAGAAGCGTAACAGCGCAAGCTGAAATTAAGTTGCCGTGAAACGCTTCAGATATAACCGTACCAATTCCCCTTGAGGAAATATAATTAACAATTTTAATTATCTGTATAGACGCTTCGCCCTGAACGCTGTTTAACCGGGCAAGCGGCAAAAACAATGCGCCCAGCGGCAATACCGTCAAAACAATCCTTATTATTGCGGGCAGTGAGCCGATTGTTGAGGCTTTGGCTCTGTCAACGCCCGGCTGAAAACGCGCGTGCGCTATTTCCGCCTCTTCGCTTTCCGCAAGCAGGCGTTCATTTGAGTTATAATAGACCAGATTAACGCCGCAAAACGGACAGTTTTGCTTCCAGTGATAAATCCGCAGCTTTCCGCCGCATTTCGGACAGCTTGCCATAATAACACCCTTCCAGTTTTATTAGTAGTTTCAATAAAGTGATTATAGCATACGATTTATGCATGTTCAATAAAAGTTGAAGAGAAATTATTGAAAAAACAGTGATTATGTGCAAAAATTCCCGTATTATGTAATTGAGGTACGATTATATGATTACCAAAAGAAATCTCACTATTAATCAGCTTGAAACGCTTCAATCTTTTATAAAACTTAATCAGGAAACATATTTATGTTCTTACAGAAACGCATATTATCTCGATAAACTGTTAAAAAGAGGCTGTAAGAGCATTCCGGAACTTGTTTCATTTCTTTCCGGTGAATTTTCATCTTCAAAAAAAGCGCTTGCCGTTAAACCTTCGTCATTCGGCTGCACTTCTTTCAATGTTATTGCCCCCGGCAATGAGTATCTTTTTGCAAGGAACTTTGATTTTATAAATGCACCTTGCATGGTTTTATGGACTCATCCGCAAGGTGGCTTCAAAAGTATCGGTATTTGCGATATGAACGCAATGCTTTACGGTGTTAAGTTTAGAAATCCCGATAATGTTAAAGACAGCGTTAAATTATTAACAGCGCCCTATATATGTGTTGACGGTATTAATGAAAAAGGGCTTTCGATTGCTGCGCTCGGCCTTAATTCAAAACCGGTATTTTGCAATACCGGTAAAAAGCCGCTTATTTCAACGGTTGCTGTCAGAGCGGTTCTTGATAAATGCGCTTCGGTTAATGAAGCTGTTGATTTGTTTAAAGGTTATGACATCAGGGATTCTTTCGGTTGTTGTTTTCACTATCAGGTTACCGACAGCGAAGGTAAATCTGTTGTAATTGAATATGTTGAAAATGAGATAAGAGTTATTGATAAACCGGTTTCGGAATCCGCAAGTTGCAAAACCCAGGTTCTGACAAATTTCTTTTTAAGTCCCGACGGCTATAACATCAACGCAACCGGATACGACCGCTACGATATTGTCAAAAATGATATTATTTCAAATAATATGATTTACAGCGATAAAGAGACTATGCGGCTTTTAAGCGAATGTGCAGTTGATTACCGTGAAAAATTCAGAAATATCAAAACCTTATGGAGCGCAGTGTATAATAACACTCAAAAAACTTTGGATTTATGTACCGGTATGGATTATTCCCGCCGATACAGGTTTGATATTTCAAATCCATGTAAATACGCAATTGTGAAATAAGCTTCTACACAAATCACAGCGAAAAACAATACAATATTACACTTTTCTGAGCGAATCGGCTTTTTAATTCGAAATAAGCAAAAATCCCACCCACGGATTCGTCTGTGGGTGGATATCATTTTAACCGAAATTATTGTTTTGCGCCTTCGTCAAATTTTTCAAGAACTTTAACGCTCACTGCAAAGCAGCCGGCAAGCCCTTCCTCATTCATATTATCATATGTATCTCTTCTGGTGTGATAATAATCTTCAAGCTTATGGTTAAGACCGGTTATACCGGTTGAACGAAGACCTGCCTGTGTGAATGCGGCGTTGTCCGTTGCGCCGCCCAGAGGAGGAACAAAGCCTTTAAGGCAATTGATCCCGAGGTCCTCGGCAGCTTCCATAAACAAATCGGAAACATCTTTGTCGGCTTTGACAGTGGCGTTAAGGTCACGGTAATTTACCATAAGATATTTGGGGTCATGAATTGTATCGTAGGAATAAAAGAAGGTCGGTACATCATTGAATTCGTCTTTATATTTTTCGCACCACGCTTTGGAGCCGCGAAGACCCGCTTCTTCACTGCCGGTAAGAACAACGCCGATTTCGGTGTTTTCAAGCTCGATTTTTTCCTCTTTAAGGTATTTTAAAATCGCTATGCCGATATAGCAGCCGGAAAGGTTGTCGTTAGCGCCGTCAACATAATGGTGATCAAGCCACATAAAATACAGACCGATAAGGAACGGTACGAAAATAAGGCCGATTAAATAAGCTGTTTTTATACCGTCAAAATTGCCTTTGACAAAACTGATTATTGATAAAACAAGGTAATAAACGGCGCCGACTGCGCAGATAATTGCGTGAGACTCAAACCCAACGCCCCCGAGAGCGTAATTAACGGGCCATTCCCACGCGGCGTCCGGGTGACCGTTAAATATTATTCTTCTTTTTACTTCGCCTTTGGGCTTTTTGAATGCGGTTACATTGTGACCTGTCTTTTTGGGGAAGAGGAAGTCAACCGCTTTGATATATAATCCAAACTGAAGAACTGCGAGAAGAAAGCCCAAGAGAATCAATATAATCGAAATAATAGGCTTATTGAGAGCAAGCAAAACAATTGCCGTAAGCACAAATGTTATGGTGAAATAAATCCAGCCGAAAAATGAACCGGGGTGTTCCGTAAAAGATTCAACTTCAGCTTTTTCACAACCAAGACCTTTCAGAACCTTGGCCATGTATTCGCATGCCTGCTGTTCGCCCTTCATTCCGGGGCCTCTTTTTTCAAATTTTTTGATGATCTTTGTTATTTCGGCAACCATATATTTTGCCGCGTCATCTTTTCTGTCAATGACTTTCTGCAGATTCATAACAACACCTCTTTAATGGAAATAATAACCTGTGAATAATAAGATAGCCATAAAAATTAGTCAAGCGAATTTTGATAATTTAAAAGAAATTGTTTCATTCTTTCCGTTCTGGGGTTATTGAAAATTTCATTCGGATCTCCCTGTTCAACTATGTATCCGCCGTCCATAAAAATCACTTTGTTGCTCACCGCTTTCGCAAAGCTCATTTCATGTGTGACAATAACCATTGTCATTTTTTCGTCAGCAAGCTGTTTTATTACTTTCAGCACTTCACCGGTTAATTCCGGGTCAAGAGCAGATGTCGGTTCATCAAAGAACAAAATTTTCGGATTCATTGCAAGCGCTCTGATAATCGAAATTCTTTGCTGCTGACCGCCAGAAAGCTGGTAAGGATACAAATCCGCTTTATCTTCAAGTCCCATCTTTTTCAACAAGCCAGCGCACTGAGCATAAACTTCCTCTTTTTTACGGTGAAGGACGGATATAGGAGCGTCAGTGATATTCTTCATCACGGAATAA
>JAILFM010000058.1 GCA_024697575.1 Clostridiales bacterium | reverse complement strand
CCGTCATATTTCACAAAAATCTCAGTCAATACACAAAGTATCAACTTCGATTTTTGTATCATCTGACGAAAAATCTTACTTCGCAATCCGCATACCTGAATTGTGCGGTATTGCCCTTGAAATAAACAAATTATTTCTGCGGTTTTTCGACTTCATCAGTCGAAAAACCTGCTCACCGTTCTAAACACCTCGATTTAATCAGCGTTTCCCTTAACATGATACAGAAACATTTTCATTCCGAACTTTCGGGTCATTTCATATTATTTTGTCTTCGGATTTTTCATAGTACTTCGTCGGAAGACGGGGATTTGCCGTTTACTTTTGAAATCTATTGCGACAAGAATTGTTTTCGGCAAAAATGACATTTAGATGTTGAATTTGCCGAAAAATGTTTTATAATGTTATGTAAAAGTTTAAGTGGTTGATTCGGAGGATTTACTATGTATTACCACAGACAATTGGAACGTAAAATTATCGAAATCGCGAAGGAATATGCGTGCATAACTTTGTATGGAGCAAGACAAACCGGTAAATCTACCATGATCAGGAATCTGTTCCCTGAATATGAGTATGTTACAATGGATAACAGCAAGGAACGTATTCTGGCTACGGACGATCCCGATCTTTTTCTCAAAGCTCACAGTATGCCTTTGATAATAGATGAGATACAGAAAGTATCCGGCTTGATGGAAAGTATAAAAATGCGTATTGATGAAGTCAAGCTTAAGCGGGTAAACGAGGAATCAGCGCTACCACTTATGTATATTCTTACCGGCTCCAATACTCATGAAATACGTGAGAAGGCATCAGAGACATTAGCCGGCAGAACTGCGCTGATAGAGGTGACTTCACTTTCAGAGTGTGAAAAATTGAAAAAAGAAGGGAATGAGTTTGTACCGGATATTGAACTATTGAAAAGTAAACAATCTCGGCTTGTTACAAAGAACAGATATGAGGTTTTTGATGAGATATTCCTTGGTGGAATGCCTGAATATTGGACGCTCAGACCTAATCGCGATACATTTTTTGAGAGTTATATTGCTACATACCTCGAAAAAGATGTAAGTAGAATGATAAATGTCGGAAGACTGGATGATTTTCGAAAGTTTATACGTATAGTTGCACTAAGAACATCGCAGCAGCTTGATTATACGGAGATCGGAAATGCTGTCGGAATTGATGCAAGAACAGCCAAAAACTGGATCTCTATATTGGAATCTTCAGGCATTGTAATGATCCTGCAGCCATATGCCAATAATTTATCGAAGCGAATTATTAAATCACCGAAAATATATTTCATGGATACCGGATTGTGTGCATTTCTTTGTGGATGGACTGACCCGAAAATCATTGAATCATCTTCAATGGCCGGAGTGTTCTTTGAAACATACGTTGTTTCTGAGATAGTAAAGAGTATCCGTAATTCGGGGAAGCGGATTGAAAACACTCTGTATTATTACAGAGACAGAGATAAAAAAGAGGTTGATCTGGTTTTTGACATTAATCAAAGACTGTATCCGATAGAAATAAAAAAAGGCATAGGAAAAGATAAGGCAGACAAAAATTTCAAAATACTGGAACAGTACAAGATGCCTATAGCTACGGGACTGATAATTGATACTTCGGATTGTGTTTTTCCGCTTAATAAAGATGCATATTATTGTCCTGTAGGGATGATTGGACTATAAAAACGGCACTGTTGCTGCTACACTTCACAGGTAGCTATCTTAATATGACGCGGCAACATTTTCGACGATCTCATCATCGATGGTGATGGTCTGCTTATGCGTCTTTGAGTTGGCAAGCGCTTCGAGGTTTTTGATCCGGCGCTCGGTCAGCTCTGCGATAACGCGGATACGGTTCTCTTCCATATAGTCCTCTGCGTTTTCATCGGAGAGGATTTCCGTAATCATTTCGCCGACGCCGGTGAGCGCGTAGAAGTCAATCCAGTCAAATGAGGAAACGAGCTTTAACTGCTCTTCGTGGTGCTTTTTGAACGGTTTACAAACGACTTCCGAACCGTCGCGCATCATTGGAATACTCTTGTCGTAACCAAGTGAGGAGCCGCTGTCGTAGATAGGCGCCATACCGAGCCATTCGAGCGTTTCGGCGTTGCGAATTGCGCCGAAGTTGTTTAGATGTCTGTCTTCGTTTGCGATGATATAATCAATGACGATCATGCGGTCCAAAAAATCTCTGACACCGGGAATCCCGAGCTCGTCAGCACAATCAACAAAATGCTGATACATCGACTTGCTGTTCGGCTGTTTCTTGCTCTGAATGATCCGCCACGCCGGGACAAGCTCGGTATCTTCACTGACAAAATCCTCGCACACGCTGTACGGGGCGCCCTTGTTCCAGGTCACTGTATACGGCACATGAGGGATTTTAAGCCGCCCCATAATCTCCGAGGCGATCACTTCGTTCAACGGTTGCTGACGGTAAGGGTTGGAGCCGCCTTTTACGAGATAGCGCTTGCCTTCGATAATCTTCCACCGTTTTTTCAGATTGCCGTCGGAAGTGTTATCGGGGGAAGAAAAATTCAGGGGATCGGGCTTTTTGTCTGCGCCGAAAAGTACATCGCCTATATCATCGGAAAAATCGTTTTCAAAAAAATTGATATTTTCCCAGGTAAGTTCGGAGTTTTCAGGACGAATCCAATACTGATCTGAAAGAGAGAGTCCGAAGCAGCGAATCAACAGCATTTTGGTATCGGTGATTTGAAGCGTTTCCATTGCCTCGCGCACACCGGAACGGCTGGCGGGGATGGATCTGTCCGTCCACCAATTGTTCAGCGCCGCACGATCTACGATGCCTTTTTTCATACCGACGCCAACTGGCAGATGCTCGGGCGCAAAAACAGCACCGGTTTTTTGAATAAAACCGGTTTCGTTATCGAGGTTGAGATCAACTACAGGCGTGCGTTTATGTATCAGGGTACACTTCAAAAAACCGTTCTGCGATTCGGGCGCGGCGAGATTGCCCGCCTTGATTTCAGACAGTTCCTTTTGAAGTTTTTTTCTGAGTTCGATTTGTCCGGTGAGCCCGGCGATCTCTTCATCGCGGAGATATTTGCTTTTTTTTACGCCGCCTTCAGACCACTGATGATAGAAATAAACGTTGCCGTTTACGGTTTTTTTGGAGATATAGCCTTTGGGAAGCTTTCCGATCTTTTCTGTTAATTCCGCTATCTTCTGTATTGTAATTCGGTCAGGCATTAATTAACCCCCTTTCTAACACCATTATTATACCCTCTTTTATCTGCTTTTACAACAAAAATATTCACAATATTCACAATTTGATAATAAATGTCAATAATATCCTTGACAAAGAAAAACAGGTTTGCTAAAATAAACCGAATATTTTATAACGAATATTATCCCTAATTGCGCGATAATACTTCGGTGTATGTCCATTTTTCAGGAGGTTTTTACATGAAGGCATTCTTCAAAAAGCCAATTGCGGTTGTGTTAGCTGTGCTTATTGCGCTCAGCTGCATTTCCGTTGCCGTATTTGCGGACGCAAAATACAAGGGCAACTTCACGACCAGCGTCAAGTTCAGCCGTGAAGAAAACGGCAGTTACACGGACGCAACTTCAGGGTCTCTTGTTGTCAAAGCCGGCAACAAGGTTAAAGCGGATATTTTCGTAAGCTCCGATTTTAAGGTTTACGACTTTTATCTTTTGTTTAACTTTGACAACAGCGTCTTGAGCTATGACACGTCAAAGAATAATATTACGGGAGTACCTACTCCTATTGCTGCTTTTCCCAATGGCGCTTATTCGGGTGACGGCGCAAGTTATACCGGATATTTCAATGCCAGTAACAAAGCTGTGAGCGGTAATACGACAACCGTTTACTTTGAAGAGCAGCTTCCGCTGCCCGCTCCGTGTCAGTTCAGCGATACCCTTTTCTGCACGGTTTACTTTGTTGTCAATGACAGTCTTACGGAGGATACCGTTGCGACGCTTGACCTTGCGACGGATTATAAGATGACTCCGAGCTATAACGGTCCTCTTTATGCAAGCTTCTGGTCGGCTGAAGACGATGATTATTTTATGATGGACGACAGCGATGTTGAAATCAAATTCAATCCTTCTTCCGAGGAGCTTGTAACTGCGTCTTCCGTTATTCTTGACGCGGGTGAAGGCGGCGTTATCGACGGCACAAGTGATCGCACCAAAACCATCAAGGGCGTCGTCGGCAAGGCACCCGAAGGTCTTTCGACCTACAAGGCATCTGCCCCCGGCAAGGAATTCCTCGGCTGGGCGGAAAGTGCCACAGCTACCGCACCGATGACAGCCAACGAGCTTTCAGCGGTTAAATTCGGCTACACAGCGAAGACTCTTTACGCTGTTTATAAAGAAAAGACATACACCGTTACATATACATTCGACGGCTCATTGCCTTCGGATGCCCAGTTACCTACAGATACAACAGAATATAAATACAGTGAAACCGTCACCGTTAAACCCGCTCCCGCAACTCAGATTGAGGGCTGGGCGTTTGACGGCTGGAAAAAAGGCGCTGATGTTGTTTCTTCTTTCGTAATCACAGAAGATACCACGCTTGTCGGCACATGGACTTACACCGCGCCGAAATATAAACTTGTTTATAAGAACGAAGCAGGCGAGATTCTCCGTACCTTCGAAGGTGAAGAAGGCGCTGCGATTGACCAGACTCAAATCCCCGCTGTTCCCGCAAAAGAGGGATTTAACGGCGCTTGGAGCGCGGAATATACCACAATGCCCAAATCGACCGCTGCCGATAAGGCGACGGTTGTCAACCCGGTTTATACAGCGAAGACATATACTATAACCTTCAATACAGACGGCGGCTCATCCGTTGCCGATATTACCGCAAAATATGATGAAAGCGTTTCCGCACCCTCACAGCCTACAAAGGACAACTTCATCTTCAAAAACTGGAGAGATTCTTCCAATAACATATTCACCTTCCCCTATAAGATGAGCGACACCGGTTCCTACACTGAGGCAATTGCTCTTAAGGCAGAGTGGGAAGAAAAGCAGTATGTTGTTAAATATGTTGATGAGAATGAAAATCAGGTAGCTGTCTTTAACGGACCTGTCGGCACACCTGTTACAGCGCCCGACGTACCCGAGAAGGTCGGTTATACCGGCGCATGGGATAAGAACATCAGCTCTATCCCCGCTGTTGAGGAAACGATCGTAAGACCTGTTTATACCGAAAAGACCTATACCATCAAGTTCAATACCGACGGCGGTTCACCCGTTGCCGATATCACCGCGAAATATACCGACTCTGTTGCCGCCCCCGAGAAGCCCACAAAAGACAACTTCAGCTTTGTCCGTTGGGTGCTTGACGGTTCCGAGTTCGCCTTCCCCTACAAGATGAGTGACAGCGGCGAGTATAAGGCTGTAATCAATCTCAAGGCTGAGTGGAAAGATATTGAATACACCGTCAGATATCTGAAAGAAAACGGCGACACTCTTCAGGAATTTAAGGGCAAGGTCAATACTCCCATTGACGCACCTGCGGTTCCCGCGAAGACGGGCTACAACGGTGAGTGGAGTCAGAACCTTGATAAGATTCCCGCAGTTGACCTGACAGAAATCACACCTGTCTACACCGAAAAGACTTATACAATCACATTTGATACAGACGGCGGCTCAGCTGTTGGCAATATCACCGCAAAATATACGGACAGCGTTGCCGCACCTGAAAAGCCCACTAAGGACAACTTTGAGTTTGTCCGCTGGACCAAAGACGGCGCAGAGTTCGCCTTCCCCTACAAGATGAGTGACACCGGCACTTACACAGAGACTATTGCTCTCAAGGCGGAATGGAAAGACAAAGAGTATACGGTCAATTACCTGAAGGAGAACGGCGATATCCTTGAATCCTTTACAGGCAAGGTCGGCACACCGATAGTTGTTCCCGAAGTTCCCGCTAAGACCGGTTACACCGGTGAATGGGATAAGACCGTAACTGAAATTCCGGCTGTTGACATAACAAATGTCAGACCGGTTTATACACCGAGACAGTATACTATCTCATTTGATACCGACGGTGGCACTCCTGTTGGAAATATTACAGCTAAATACAACGAAACCGTTTCCGCACCGGCGGCGCCCACTAAGGACAACTTCACATTTGCCGGCTGGACCAGGGACGGCGCTGACTTCGTCTTCCCCTACAATATGAGCAGCAGCGGCGTATATACAGAGACAGTTTCGCTTAAGGCAAAGTGGGTTGATAAAGTTTATACAATAACGTTCTACGCGACCGACAATAACGGACAGCTTGTTGTTGTTGATACCGAGACCGGTGCTAACGGCACCACATTCACCGTTCCTGCTATTCCCGCAAGAGAAGGTTGGACACCGAAAGAATGGACACATGGTGAAGGTGACACAAACACCTATGCGCCGGGCAGCACATATACAATAGCTGCTAAGGACGATACTCTTTACGCAAGCTATGACATCAACCACTATGATGTAACATTCATGGCTAACGGCAGTGTTGTGGCATCCTATCCTCAGCAACCCTACGGTTCCAATCTGACAGCTCTTATTCCCGCCGATCCCGCTCCGTTAAGTGCAACGGATGTATTTAAGGGCTGGGATATTGACGGTGACGGCAAAGTTGATTCTCTTCCCGCGACAGTTCCCGCTCATGATCTTGTGGCGGTAGCAGTATTCGGTCCTGCGGGTGAGTTCACGGTAACTTACAGAGCAAACGGCAAGACTTATGTAAGATACAGTGTCACATCCGGTGATCCGGTACCCGTTCCCGATTCTAATCCGCATTCATTTGCCAGGAAGTTCATCGGTTGGGATGTTGACGGTGACGGAACTGTAGACGCCATTCCCGCTGTAATGCCCGCACACGACCTTGTAATTAACGCTGTGTTTGAATCCGATGTAGGCTTCACTCCCGTTGTAATCGGCGGCGTTGTTGTCGCCGGCGGCGCAGTTGCCGCTGCGGGTATCTCGGCTATCAATGCCGGTCTTATCACCGGCGCGGCGTTAGTCGGCGGAGCAATTATCTTAACAGGTATTGCTCACCTTATCAAGTACACCAACACCGTAACTTATATGGTTGACGGTACTGTTTACAGAACATTCAAGGTTGTTAAGGGTGCTAAAGTTCCCGTTCCCGCTGACCCGACTAAGGAAGGCTACACTTTCACAGGCTGGAAAGAGAATATCCCCGAGAGAATGGGTTCTGAAGACCTTGTATTCCACGCAGGATTCGTCAAGGGTGACAGTGATGTTATTCCCGCAACAGGTTCAACAATTGTCGGCGCTACTGCGGCGATCTCACTTGTCAGCGCCTGCGCAGCTGCCTTCGTTCTGAAGAAAAAGAAAGAAGACGAGGAATAATCAAAATCCTGCTGTACATAGCTGATTAATAAAACAAAGCCTCTGTGAAGCCGTTAAGTTCACAGAGGCTTTGCTGTTATTAAGGAAACGCTTCACTTCATTAACCGTTTCCTTAATAATAACGCAAAAGAACCGAAACAAAAAATCCTTAATTTATTAATTAATTAGTGGTATAATAAAGAATAAGGGGGTGAAGATTTGAATAAAGCAGAAAACACTCTTGTTCCTGCTTTTGAGCAGGCAATGAAAGCAAGGCTTGATAAGGACGAGACTGACCGTTGGATGCAGTCAAATGCAATTCCTTATAAAGAACTGATGACATATTATCGCTGCGCTTTGATGAACGTGGAGAGCAAATTTAAAGTTTTGAATGAGGAATTCTCACTCAGTGTTGACAGAAATCCCATTGAAAGCATTAAATCAAGGCTGAAAACTCCCGAGAGTATACTTGATAAAATGATAAGAAACAATTATCCTCTGAGCATTGAAACAATAGAGGATAAGCTTAATGACATAGCCGGTGTCAGAGTTATATGTTCTTTCAAAAGCGATATATATGACCTTGCCCGAGCCTTAGGCCGTCAGGATGATGTAACTGTTATTAAAACAAAGGATTATATTGCTGATCCCAAACCGAACGGATACCGTTCGCTTCATCTTGTAATAGCTGTTCCGATTTTTCTGCAGAATGAAAAGCGTATGATGAAGGTTGAGGTTCAGCTAAGGACCCTTGCCATGGATATGTGGGCAAGTATTGAGCACAAGATAAAATATAAAAAGAACGTTATTTTGACACCTGAAGATGCCAACACTCTTCGCGGCTGTTCGGAACTGAGCGATATGCTTGACAACCGCATGGAAGAACTCTACCTGAAACTGCAATAAAAGAATATTGCAATAAAGAATAAGATCCGCAGAGTTTATCACCATTCTGAGAGTCTTTTCGGAAATTTTTGCTTTTGGTTAAGAATTGCAATCCGGTCAGTTGTTTTCCTCCATAAAAGAAGTATTGTTGACAATCATTACGGGTATTAAAAACGCGGTGATTGCAATTACCTCAACTGTTCCGCCGAGGAACTGCTTGAGAGCAATGGCGGCTGAAGCTGCATAGAGGAAAAAGACAACTGTCAGGATTCGGAATTTTTTGCTGTCTTTGCATTTTGAAATCAAGATATATAATACGGCGACAACAAGACAGACACCGAATATTACCGAAAAAGCGGAATGCATGGATTTTTTTGACCAGAAGAAATTAAGCAGGGGACGGCTTGAAACAAAGATGTGTTCGGAATAATCACTCTTGATTTCGCCTTTATATTGATCCAAAGACAGCGTAAAAGTAAATCTTTTGAATTTTTCGTTTTTACAAATCACAAATCCCAAACATCCGAGAGTGGAAAAAAGGCACATAAGTCGCACGAATTTCTTTTTAACACCGAATTTGTCAGCACTGTACAGAACATTGAGAGCCAGCGCCGCTTCAAGCAAAAGTCCCCAAACAATGAATGCCGCCCAGTGGTCCCTGCCGACATTGCTCGCTGTTGACGCTCTGTCCCCATATATCGGGTTAGGTATAAAGAAACGATCGTAAAACCAGATATAGAAAACTGCCGCTATACCTGCTGCCAAAGCCGAGTATTGCAGCAGTTTTTTTCTTTTATCAATCATTTGACCAACACTCCTTTAACCGTATCTGCCCATTTCGGAAAGGGGCAGGTCTTCAAATGCCGGAAGTTTCTTAAAAACGGCGCTGTTCTCTTTTAAAGAATAGTCGCCTTCGTCCGGGTTCCGGAAAAGCTTTGAAAGGGCAGACAGCCTGTACACGGCGTTATTTATCACAACGCTGTAGCTGTTGAAGGTGTTGTTAATATTACCGATATTGCCAAAGGAATTGACAATGATGTTTGATGTAACATTATTGTTTGCAGGATTAGGGCAGAAATTATAGCTGCCGCTTTTTGAAAAATCATCGGTGAAATCTCTCATTTCAGGGTATTCATTCTGCCAGATTTCACTTTGCCAGGGTGAAGCGTACAGCCACTGCCACATATCGCCGTTTTCGCCGCTGTGAGGGTAAAACCACCCCTCATAAATACAGTCTTTTGCTCTTGAGTCGGCATAGATTGAGTTTTTGTTATCATTGATAATAATGTTGTTTGTTACTGTATTATCACGACCGCCGCCGATATGAATGCCGTTTTTCGGAATATTAATAAGAAGGTTTCCGTAAATTGTCTGACCGCTGAGAGCGTCGTCAAGGTAAATGCCGTCGGGTTCAAATTCGCCCGATCCTAAGTTATAAATGCAGTTATATCTTATTATATTTCCGTACCAGTCCCAGTGTCTGCCGGAATAAATCGCTCCGGCGTCGCTTGAAAGCAGACACACATCGTGAATTATATTATATTCGATAATGTGATTATTGCCGCTGTATGTTACGGCTTCGTGAGGAGAATTGAATATTTCATTGTGACTGCATATATTCCCGACGCCATTTAGAGTAACCGCCGGCTGATATGTAAGATAAATCTCAGACCAGTCATGTATCAGATTATTGTCCGCAATGTTGCTGCCTGCGGTGAGTGTTTGCCTGTCGCCGCCGTCAAGAATGATTCCGCCTTTGCCTGTTCTTGTGATTTCACAGCGGCTCACCGTATTATTTGTTCCTTTGGCAACAACAGCATTGCCTGCAACATTTTTTATAACGCAGTTTTTAACTGTAACATTGTCGCCGTTTATTTTAATTGCGTCGCTTCTTGTTCCCTTGACTGTAAAGCCGTCAAAGGTTATGAAAGAAGCATTGCAGTTTATAATATTATTCGTTGTAAGAGAAAGGTCAATGTCAGATGTGTCAAAGTTATCACCGGGAAGCAGGTATAAAATGCTGTTTTCCCTGTCAATATAAAATTCACCCGGTTTATCAAGTTCTTCAAGAATATTGAAGAAATAATATGGCGCTCCTTCTTTCGCGCCGAAACGGCTGACATACTTGGGTGTTATTGTTTTGTTTTCATGATCAAAAGCGGCTAACGGTGTTGAAGAGTCCGCCCAGTCATACTTAAAAAAGCCGAACATCCACACATCATCAAGCGTTTGCCAGGAGCCTATGCGGTTCGCGAGATCTTTATCAACGGAATAAACATCCGCTTCAGGGTTGACAAGAGAGTCCCAGCCGGGGATTGGCTGGTGGTTATCATCTTCGCATGCCTGTCCCTGCGAAACTACATTCCCGGTTTCAAGAAAACCTCTGTCGGGATACCGCGCTAAAGTCTGCCTTTCGTCATTGACAAAAAGCTCACAGTAAAGCGGACCTGTCGTATCCCCGGAATATTTAGCGGCAGTGTTGTAAGAACCTATGGCATATATTTTACCGATTTGCTCTTTTGTTATTCCGTAACTGCCAAGGTCAAGGCAGACAACGGATTTTGATATATCCGCATTCAGCCTTTTAAGAATATTACTGTCCGTAACTTTTCCGAAATCAGAGCTTTTAAAAGAGACACCGCCGTTTAGAATCACTTCGCCGTCGCCGTAGGCGCAATATGTAACCGGGCACTCTTCAGTGCCGGAATCTTCACGCTTGAAGGTCAGTTGATTCTGCCTGTATTCACCGGCCATAACCGCAACGGTAACGCTGTTCAGACCGGTTTTATCAAGCTCTCTGACAGCTTCTTTTGCTCTTTCAAGTGTTTTGAACGGCGTGTCTTTTCTGCCGGAGGCAGTATCATCTCCGTTTACCGAAACATAAAAAGAAGCGTTATCAACGGTATTTTTCTCATTTTCAATAGCCGTTTGGTCAAATACCGGTGAAGCGACATATGTTCTTTTTCCGCCCAGAACGGCGAAGAAATTGGTTATGCATAAAAAGAAAGCGATAATCCGCTTAATAATTACAGAAAACATAACTACCTCGCTGAATTTACAGTTTTATGTAACAAATCCGTATTCTTTAATAATTCTGTTCTTAAAACAATACCGCACCGTGAAAGTGCGGTATTATGTGCTTGAGCTATGCTGATAACTATTTGGTCAGAATGTGATTTCGCTTACCTGTCTGATAGTTCCTTCGCCGCTGAATGTGACAGTCACTGTGTCGCCTGCGTTAAGGATAATAACGTTTTCGTTATCCGCCGCTTTGACAGAATAGTATGCTGTCTCACCGCTCAGGCGAATGTAATAAACGCTTTCTCCGCCTATAACAGCCGAGCGAATATCATCTACAGTGCCTGTGACTGTGTTGCCGCTTGATACAGGCTTTTCACTCTGACCCTTCTCGCTGTCGCTTACGGGTGTTTCAACATCGATTTCGTCGGGGTTTATGGCGACATCAACGCCGTCGCCTTTAAGAGCCTGAACATATTCCTTTAAACAGGCGTTGAGATTGGTTCCGTTGACAACCATGTTGTTTTTATTATACTTTGCAACATTGACAAGCGCGTATTGCTGAACAATGTTGTTGTCACCGGTGAGTGAAAGGAAATAGGTAGGTTCGCCGCCGATGTTAAGAAGCAGCGGGAAAGTGGCTGTGTAGCCGAGGTCCTGAACTCTGTCCTGAGCCGTCTGCTGCGCGGAGGATTCGTTACCGCCGGTTACTTTGTAATAGGTTGCTTCCTTCGTTCTCTGGTTAACAAGCACAAAGCCGGTTATTGACTGGTCGGCTGTAACAGACGTGACGCCCGTATACATCCATACGTCGTCGTCCTTCGCTATATAGTTATATCCGGAGGTGGTGTTGATAACGTCCTTTTGACCGAGGATTGAATTCCAGAAACCTTTTCTGTATTTGCCGTAGTAATCAAACTGCTGAACCAGAAGGTCGCTGTCATAGACTCTGTCAATCCACTGAAGCTCGGGGCTGTTTTTAAGTTCGTCTATTGAATAGTAGCTGCTTTCACCGTTTTGGCTGTCTGCTCTGATGACAACAGCGCCTATGACATCCGTACCGCCGAAAAGACCTATTGTCTTATCAAGGCGCGCGCAAATCCAATAGGGATTGCCGTCGTCGTCGATTTCAAATGTTGCGTCCGCAAAAATGTATGTGGGATACTGAAAACGAAGGTGGCGTTTAAGAAGCTTGCCGAAATGCTCAGCGGGTGAATATTTTATCGAGCCGTTTTCAATCTTTTGGAATTCGGCGCTTTCATTTGCCATGTCGATTATTACATAACCCGGGAAACCGTTACGGGTGTTGAAAAACCACTTTATAATATTTGCGTATTGAAGCGGGGCAACCCTGACGGGTGTTTCCTTGTAGTTAATCTGGTAATTCTCGCTGTAAACCGTGAACTGAGAAACATAGCCCATCTTTTCCAGATCGCCCAGCGCGCGCTGAGCAACGCCGCTTGATGTTTTTTCATCAAGGCGGGGAATTGAATTGAAGGAGGAAGCGTCTTCTTCTTCAATTTCATTTGCAAAATCGCCGCTGTTGACGGTGATAATGCCGCTGTAGCTTTTTGCTCTGAAAAATTCACAGGATACAAGGTAGCCTACGCCGACCGCAACGGCAAGTATTGCGAGAATGATGCCCGGAACTATCGCCCGTTTTTTAAGATACGGCGTGTATTCAGGTAGAGTGATTGCTTTTGAAAAAATTGCGCTGAAAACAATGTAGCTTACCGCCACGACTGCAATGTAAAGGTACAGCTCATACGCTTTGAAATTCAGCGGGGGAAGCATAAAATAATATGCGGCAACAGCGGTGACAGCGGTTAAAATGAGAGCGATAATTCTTTTTAACACCGCTTTTTCCGGCGGTATGACAATATCGCCTTTGTGCGAACCGTTTCTGCCCGAAAAATCAACTTTGATAGGTTCCATTTATAACTCCTTAAATATCAGTATCTATTTTAAACTCAGCCATGAATGCTACGCTCTTATTTTCATTGCCTTTTGCGTCACATTTTTCAAAGAATCCGTCACCGGAATTAGTGCCGCCGGCAACATAAGCCGTGCTGCCTTTTACGCAAAGAGCCGTCGCTCTGTCGGAAAGGGAGCCTGCGAAGGAAGCATAGGTTCTGATTTTACCGGCTTTTGTTAAAAGCATTAGATAGCAGTCATAGCTCCCCTTGTTCTGAACCGGGAAATCACGGTTTGCCGAGGCGGTATAAGCCGTTATGGCGTAGCCGCCGTCAATTGTTTTGATATCGCTTATTACATCGCTTTCGAAGCCGATGTAGGTTTTGGCAAGTTCGATTTTTCCGCTTTCGCTCACATAAACGAGAGCGCCGTCTGTCGTGCCGGCTGAACCTCCGTTATAGAACGAAGCGAAGGTGCCTTTGTTGCCGCCGACCTTGCTCGCGTAATTGCCGGCAAGCACACAGCCCTTTTCGTTTTCCGGGATTGTGATTGCCTTAAGCGTTACGGAACCGACTTCCCAGATGCTTGTTTTCCATTGAACCGCGCCGTCATTTTCATCTATCTTAACGGCAACGCAGTAGTGAATCAGCTGACCTGCGCTTTCAAGGTCTTTAAACGCGCCGTCGTGCGCGCAGGTTGAAATAGTGCCGTAAATGTTGCCTTTGCTGTCAACTGCAAGCCCGTCGCATGACGAATGCTTTGAACCCGAAAGGGTTGTAGCCCAGATGTTGTTGCCGTCACTGCTGAGTTTTATAACGAAGGCTTTTGTTTCAAGACCGCCGTCATCCTCGGCGTTTCTGAAGGAACCGTCAGCACTTGTTGTCTTTCCGCCGATTACAAATCCGCCGTCATTTGTCGGCGCAACGGCATAAATCATATCGCCGCCGCTGCCGCCGATTATTTTTGTCCAGAGTTTGTGACCGGATGAAGAGTATTTTGAAACGACGCCTTCAACGGTGTCAACACATTTGTATTCGTTCTTCGGAACAAGGTTCTTTGCAAGCGTGGAACCGACAGCAATAACAGAGCCGTCATTTAAAACCGCAACGTCGTCATAGGATGTTGCACCGTCACCGCTGATAACATCCGACCAAATGAGCTTGCCCTTTGAATCGTATGCGGAAATAAGCGCGCCGTAATTTGAAAGCGAATTGCCGTTGTTGTCTGCGTTTGATGTGCCGACCGCCACCGCGCCGTCATCTGTTGCACATGCCGCTTCAAACTGGGCGTTGTCGGTTGAGCCCAGGGTTGAAACCCAGTTTTTTGTCAAACCGTTTGCCGTAAGTTCACTGCCGGGGGAAGCGGTTGTCTTAATGGGTGTGGGGGCGGTTACCGAAACGGGAGCGTTTGAATATGACCTGGTGTAATCTCTGGCGGTGTAAACCTCTCTCGCGTCGCGAACGGTTGTTAAATGCCTGGTTGTATTGGCTCGTGATGAGGAGACAGGAGAAGCCGAGGTTGTTTCCGTTATAATATATGAAACAAAACCGTCTTTATCCCGTACGGCTGATACGCCTTCTTCCGCCGCCGCTTTTGATACTTTTTCATAATCTTTGTCTGAAAGCTTGTCCGCTTTGGTAACGCCGGCTTTACTCAATATTTCATTTTGCTTTTTACTTGAAGGAACTGTTTTGCTGATTACGGGCGCTCCGTTTGGCCCGTTTTCAACCTGATACCCGTTTTTCTGAGCATAGTCCCTGACTTTTTCAATCTGGCTTTTACTGAGTGAAGAAAAATCACCGTCAAAATCCTTCGCTTCATCACCCAGAGCCGCTTCAACGATGTCCGCAAGCTCAACTCCGGTTACCTGAACGGTCTCATAATCTTCATTTGCCTGTTCCGACCATCTTTCTTCTGTGACGGATTCGTTACCCGGCTCTTCGCCACCGTTCTTTTTGCATCCGCTGAAAAAAGCGGCAATTATTGCAAAACATAACAAAAGGCAGATTACTGAATACTTTTTGCTTTTCACATTGAACCATCCTTTCGCTTTTTACTGTATGCTATGTGTTATAGTCGGTTTTTTCAGCCTACGGCTGCCTTTTCAGCCGCAAGACCCTTGCGATAGCTGTCAAGAAATGCTTTAAAACCGGCTCTGTCATTTTCGTCGCTCATAACTTCAAAGGCGCTGTTATCCGAAAAGATGTTTTCTTTCAGGTAATCTCCCAGGGATTCGCCGCCTTTTTTATTGAGCATGTATCCGGCAAGAATTGCCATACCCCAGGGACCGCCTTCGCCGGCGGTTTTCATGACCGACACCGGCGCTTCAAGCGCAGCGCTCATTATTTTTTGACCGGCGGTGGGAGCCTTGAAATATCCGCCGTGACCGGTCAGAGAGTCAATTTTTACATTTTCACCCTTCAGGATATCCATACCTATGCTTAAAGTTGCCACCGCGGAGCAAAGAAGCATCCTCGCAAAGTTTTCAAAGGTGAAAGCACTGTCCGGCTGCCTGAAAAACAGCGGCTTGCCGGTGTCAAGCCCGGTGATTACTTCGCCGGATATGTAGTTGTAGCCGACTAATCCGCCGCAGTCTTTATCGCCGCTCAAAGCGCATTCGAAAATCTTGTCAAGTACCTTGTAGACCGAAACATCAAGTCCCATTTTTTCGCATAATGAAGCAAACAGATTTGCCCATGCGTCAATTTCGCCGCAGCAGTTATTGCAGTGCACCATGGCAACCGGGGAACCGTCGGGAGTTGTTACAATGTCAATTTCAGGATATAGCTTTGAAAGCGGTTTTTCGAGCACAGCCATAAGAAAAATCGACGTGCCGGCTGAAATATTGCCCGTTCTTTTGGCAACCGAATCAGTTGCCACCATGCCGGTACCTGCGTCGCCCTCCGGCGGACACATCGGTATACCGCTTTCAAATTCGCCCGTCGGGTCGAGCAAAAGCGCGCCTTCTTCTGTCAGTGTTCCGGCGCTGTCGCCCGCACAAAGGACTTTGGGAAGGATACTTCTCAACGGGCGGTCAAGAACCGACAGCGAAGAGTCAAAAATGCCGAGCATTTTTTCACTGTAGTCATTTGTTTCGCTGTCAATGGGGAACATGCCCGACGCTTCGCCGATACCGATAACCTTTTCCCCTGTCAGCAGACGGTGAATATAAACGGAGAGGGTACAGATAAAATCAATATTCTTTACATGTTCTTCTTTGTTAAGCATCGCCTGATAAAGGTGGGCAACGCTCCAGCGCTGAGGAATATTGAAGTTGAATTTTTCACTCAGAATTTGCGCCGATTCGGCAGTTATTGTGTTTCGCCAGGTACGGAATTCGCAAATCTGAACGCCGTCTTTATCAAAAGGCAGATATCCGTGCATCATGCCGCTGATTCCCATAGCGCCGGCGGATGTCAGTTTTACGCCGTATTTTTTGTAAACATCGGCTTTCAGTTTTGCAAACGCGCTTTGAACGCCTTTAACTGCTTCACTTAGCGGATAGGTCCACACTCCGTTAACCAGGCTGTTTTCCCAGTCAAATGCTCCGCTTGCAAGAACATTGCCGCATTTATCAATAAGAACGGCTTTTATTCTTGTTGAACCGAGCTCTATTCCCAGGGTTGTGTTTTTTTTGACGATAAGCTGTTTTATATCTTCCATAAGGTGACAACCTCCCGAATAACCGACTTGATATAACACTTGATATAATAATAAAAAATATTACCATAATAAAGAAAAATTTTCAACAGCAAAGAAAGCAAATTTAAGCTTTAATATTTCACCTGAGAATGATATAATGGCAAAAAACAATTCCGGAGCTAAGCGCTATGGATGATTTAAAAGAAAAATACAGAAAAAAGCTTTGCGCCGCAATCATTCCGCCCGAAGCGTTAAAATGTATCGAAATACTTGAAAAGGCGGGCTTTGAGGCGTATTATACCGGCGGAGCGGTGAGGGATATTGTTATGGGGCGTCAACCCTGTGACTATGATATTGCAACAAACGCAAAACCGGCAGAAACGGAAAAAGTCTTTGAAAAAGAAGGTGCGAGGGTTCACGAAACTGGCATCAAACACGGCACCGTGACCGCCGTTATCGGAAAAGAGCCCTTTGAGATAACTACATACCGTATGGACGGGGAATACAGCGACTGCCGCCGCCCGGACAGCGTCCGGTTTACAAGCGACATTGCAAATGACCTTTCGAGGCGTGATTTTACCTGCAATGCGATTGCTTTCAGCCCGTACCGTGGTATTGTTGACCTGTTTTCCGGCATGGAGGATATAGAAAACAGGTTAATCCGGTGTGTCGGCGACGCTCAATGCCGCTTTAAAGAGGACGGATTGAGGATTTTAAGAGCGCTTCGATTTGCCTCATGTCTCGGCTTTGAAATCGAAGAAGAAACAAAGAAAGCGATTGCCGGAAATTATGAATTGCTTGGCAGCATCTCACGCGAGCGCATTTTTCAGGAGTTAAAAAAGCTTTTGTGCGGCGTTAATGCAGGGAAAATACTGGCGGATTACGCCTTTGTGTTCTTTTTTCTTATGCCGGAACTTAAAACATTAAAGAGCGGCTTTGAAGGCAGGGGCAATATTGCCGATATTTGGCAGCGTACCTGCAAAGTTATTGACGGGTGTGAATGTCTGCCGCATATACGCTTTGCCGCCATGTTTTATGCGCCTTGTTCCGAAGAAGAAGCCGCGTTGCCGGAGGAAAAAAAAGAAGTGCAGACGGTGCGAGACATTTTAAACAGCCTGAAAACATCGAATGAATTCAAAAAAAGCGTTCTTGATCTTATCGCTAACCGTGACATAGTCAAACGCCGTTTCGGCGATAAGGATATCCTGCGTTTTATCGGTGTTTACGGTCCAAATACGGTCAACGACCTTTTTTCACTTCTTAAATCAGAAGAAGCGGCGGAAAAAGAGGTTAAACCGGCGGGCTGTTTAAGCAATGTTGAATCATTGCAGCAAAGATTTGAATACTTTGTTCAAAACGGAACCTGTTTTTCGGTTAAGGACCTTGCAATTGACGGCGGTGATGTTACGGCGGCGGGAATCAAACCTGGGCCGGATGTGAAAAAAACGCTTGAAAGAATACTTGACGATGTGCTCTCGGGTACAGTGAAAAATGAAAAAAGCCTGCTCATGGCAAGGCTCAGGGAAGGGAAATATAATGATTGAAACAGTTAAAATTGGTAATGCCGCGGAGTTTGACAGCTTTGTCCGCAGCCATAAAAAAGGACATATGATGCAGACCTCCGCCTGGGGCAAGGTGAAAAAAGAGTGGGAGTGGACGGGCTTTATCTGCCGCGGCGAAGGCGGGGATATCAAGGGCGTTTGCGCCGTGATAAGCCGCAAAATGCCCTTTATACCCTACAAAATGATGTATGCGCCCAGAGGACCTGTTTGCGAGCTTGACGATACCGAAACAGTCACTTCCCTTCTCACCGCCGTTGCCGATTACGGCAAGAAGAACAGGGCATACGCCTTTAAAATAGATACGGATACGCTGATAACGAATACGGAATATACCGGGCTTTTAAAGAAACTCGGTTTTACTCTTCATGAAAACACCGCGGGCTTTGACACCGTTCAGTCGCGTTATATCTTCCGCCTTGATATTGAGGGCAAAAGCGAAGAAGAAGTGATGAATATGTTTCACTCCAAGACCCGTTATAACACAAGGCTTGCCGAACGCAAGGGGATCAGAATTGAACAAAAGGGCAGGGAAGCCTGTGAGGATTTTCATTCCCTTATGCTTTTGACCGGTGAAAGGGATAATTTTGCCATACGTTCAACGGAATACTTTGAAAGAATAATGGATGCATTCGGTGAGGATGCGAGAATATATTTCGCTTATTACGAAGACGAGCTTTTGGCAGGTGTTCTCGATGTTCATGTCGGCGACAAGGTATGGTATGTTTACGGCGCGTCGTCAAACAGCCGCCGCAATCTTATGCCGACATATCTATTGCAGTGGACCTGTATAAAATGGGCTATGAGCGAAGGGTGCTCATGGTATGATTTCAGGGGCGGTTATCCGGATGAAAACAATCCGCTTCACGGAATATACAAGTTCAAAAAAGGCTTTTGCGAAAACTATATGGAGTTTATGGGTGAAGCGGA
>JAILFM010000177.1 GCA_024697575.1 Clostridiales bacterium | reverse complement strand
TTCCGCCTGATTTTGTCTCAAATCTTGAAATAAACAAATTATTTCTGCGATTTTTCGACTTCATCAGTCGAAAAACCTGCTCACCGTTCTAAACACCTCGATTTAATCAGCGTTTCCTTAGTAATATTTTTTTGAGCTTTTAAATCGCTTTTCAATCCGTTTTCGTTTTTAAAAAAGCTATTTACAATTAGATTTTTTGGTGTTAGAATAAACAGGTAATTAAAATAGGGTCGTGCCGGTTCGGCTCGGCTGTTATTAATGTAAAATCAGGAGGTTGATTCTTATGTCCAGAAAAAAGAAGTCCATGGACGGTAACAACGCTGCTGCGTGGGTGTCATACGCCTTTACGGAAGTTGCGGGCATTTATCCCATCACACCGTCAAGCCCCATGGCAGACTTTGTTGACCAGTGGTCGGCACAGGGTCAAAAAAACATATTCGGCACTACCGTTAAAGTTGCTGAGATGCAGTCCGAAGCCGGTGCGGCAGGTACCGTTCACGGTTCTCTTGCAGCCGGCGCTCTTACAACTACATACACCGCTTCACAGGGCCTTCTTCTTATGATCCCCAATATGTATAAGATAGCCGGTGAGCTTTTGCCCAGTGTTTTCCATGTTTCGGCACGCTGTGTTGCATCACACGCTCTTAACATCTTCGGTGATCATTCCGATGTTTACGCATGCCGTCAGACAGGCTTTGCCATGCTTGCCGAGACAAATCCGCAGGAAGTTATGGACCTTGGCGCTGTTGCTCACCTTGCGGCTATAAAAGGCAGAGTTCCGTTTATAAACTTCTTTGACGGTTTCCGTACATCACACGAAATCCAGAAGATTGAATACTGGGACTATGAAGACCTTAAAGAAATGTGCGATATGGACGCTGTCAATGCGTTCCGCAAGAATGCGCTCAACCCTGAAAGACCGGTTATGCGCGGCTCACACGAAAACGGCGACATCTTCTTCCAACACAGAGAAGCTTGCAATAAGTATTATGATGCCCTGCCTGAGATAGTTGAAGAATATATGGGCAAGGTCAACGAAAAGCTCGGCACAGATTATCAGTTGTTTAACTATTACGGCGCTCCCGATGCAGAAAGAGTTATCATCGCCATGGGCTCAATCTGCGACGTTGCCGAAGAAGTTATTGATTACCTTACCGCCAAGGGTGAAAAAGTCGGCCTTGTAAAGGTTCGCCTTTACAGACCCTTCCGTGCGGACAAGCTTTGCGCCGCTATTCCGGCCTCGGCAAAGAAAATCGCCGTTCTTGACAGAACTAAGGAACCCGGCGCTCTGGGTGAGCCTCTTTATCTTGATGTTGTTGCCGCTCTTGACGCAGAAGGCAGAAAGATTGAAGTGACCGGCGGTCGCTACGGTCTTGGTTCAAAGGACACTCCGCCCGCGTCTGTTTTCGCTGTTTATGATGAGCTTGCAAAAGCTGACAGCAAAAAGCATTTCACTTTAGGCATCAACGACGATGTTACCTACCTTTCACTTGAAGAAAAGCCCGCTCCCAATACCGCCGCAGAAGGCACAATCGAGTGTAAATTCTGGGGTCTGGGCGGCGACGGTACTGTCGGCGCAAATAAAGACAGTATCAAGATTATCGGCGACCATACCGACAAATTTGTTCAGGCATATTTCCAGTATGACTCCAAAAAGACCGGCGGTATCACCATTTCTCACCTTCGCTTCGGTGACAAGCCGATTAAGTCCCCTTATTATATCAACAAGGCAAACTTTGTTGCCTGCCACAATCCCTCATATGTTGAGAAGGGTTACAGAATGGTTAACGACGTTAAGCCCGGCGGCGTGTTCCTTATCAACTGCCAGTGGGACGAAGCAGAGCTTGAGACAAAGCTTAACGCCGAAACCAAGAGATATATCGCAAATAACGATATTCAGCTTTACACTGTTAACGCTATCGACCTTGCGCGCGAAATAGGTCTGGGCAAGAGAACAAATACCATTCTTCAGTCCGCATTTTTCTCATTGGCAAAGGTCCTTCCCGAAGAGGAAGCAATCGGCTACATGAAGGAAAAAGCGCAGAAGTTCATGAAGAAGGGCATCGAAATCGTTAAGATGAACGAAGCCGCGATTGATGCCGGCGCAACAGCTTATAAAAAGATTAATGTTCCGGCAGAGTGGGCGAACGCCGTTGACGGAAATACGGCTGCCGATGATGCGGACGCATCCGCTCTTAAGAAACAGGTTAAAGGCATTATGGAGCCTGTCGGCTCAATGAACGGCGACTCACTGCCCGTGTCCGCGTTTATGGATCATGCGGACGGAACCTTTGAACAGGGTGCTTCCGCATTTGAAAAGAGGGGCGTTGCAGTCTCTGTACCCGCGTGGAATGCTGCTACCTGCGCGCAGTGCAACAAGTGCTCATATGTTTGCCCGCACGCAACAATCAGACCCTATCTTCTCACTGAAGAAGAAGCTGCCGCTGCTCCCGAAACAGCGATTATCGTTGACAAAAAGGCCGGCAAAGGCAAGGGCGTTTACAAGTATTCACTTGCTGTTTCTCCCCTTGACTGTATGGGCTGCGGTGTCTGTGTAGGCGTTTGCCCGACGAACAGCCTGACAATGGTTTCAAGAGAGAGTCAGGATGCTCAGCAGAGCGCATTTGACTACATGGTGGCAAATGTTTCCGTTAAGGAAGAATGCACCGACAACACCGTTATCGGCAGCCAGTACAAGACTCCGCTTCTTGAGTTCTCCGGCTCATGCGCAGGCTGCGCCGAGACTTCATATGCGCGCCTTATCACTCAGCTGTTCGGTGACAGAATGTATATTTCAAACGCTACCGGTTGTTCCTCAATCTGGGGTGGCCCGGCAGCAACATCGCCCTATACAGTCAACAAAGACGGCCATGGTCCGGCTTGGGCAAACAGCCTGTTTGAAGACAACGCGGAGCACGGCTTCGGTATGTATCTTGGTCAGAACGCTATCCGTAATTCCCTGATTGAAAAAATTAAGGAAGTTGCTGCGTCTGAAAAGGCGTCCGATGAAGTCAAAGCAGCCGCAAATGCTTATCTTGACACTGTTCAGGACGGTGACAAGAACAAGGCTGCCACAGCCGCTCTTATTGCTGCGCTTGACGGTATTGAGTGTGACACATGCAAAGAAATTCTTGCCAAGAAAGAATATCTTGCAAAGAAGAGCGTATGGATCTTCGGCGGTGACGGCTGGGCATACGACATCGGCTTCGGCGGTGTTGACCATGTTCTCGCTTCCGGTGAAGATGTCAATATCATGGTATTTGATACCGAGGTTTATTCAAATACAGGCGGTCAGGCATCAAAGGCTTCCAACATCGGTCAGGTTGCGCAGTTCGCAGCCGCCGGTAAGGCAGTTGCCAAAAAGTCTCTTGCCGAAATCGCTATGAGCTACGGCTATGTCTATGTTGCGCAAATCGCCATGGGCGCCGACGCGAACCAGACAATTAAGGCACTCACTGAGGCTGAGGCATATCACGGCCCGTCAATCGTTATTGCCTACGCTCCCTGCGAAATGCATTCAATCAAGGGCGGTATGACAAACTGCCAGGCTGAGATGAAGAAGGCAGTTGACAGCGGATACTGGAACATGTTCCGCTACAACCCCGCTCTTAAGGCTCAGGGCAAAAATCCGTTCACGATTGACTCCAAGCCCGCAACCGCAAGCTACAGAGACTTCATTATGAACGAAGCCCGTTATTCATCGCTTACCCGTTCCTTCCCCGAGAGAGCCGAAAAACTGTTCGCTCTTGCCGAGGAGACGAGCGTTGCGAGGTATGAGCACCTTCTCAGACTCAAAGACCTTTATGCTCCCAAAGCCGACTGATAAATTCTGCCGGTAAAATGCAGAAAAAGCTGCAAAGGTGATACCGTCGCTTTTGCAGCCTTTGGTTTTTAAAAAGTTTTTGCATTTAATCCATATAATCATAGAATAAACATACGGAGGAAAATATGTCTGTTATTAAACTTGTTATTGCGTTTTTTATGTCAATCACTCAGCTTATTGCTCCCTATGCACAGTTTCTTTTTCACGGCGGCATAGACAGTTTTTTTGAAAAATGGGACGAAAGTACCGCTTTCACAAAGGAATACGCAGTTGAACTTGCGAAAGACCCGGATAAGGACTTTGTTGTTGTAAACCTTGCCGATGTTCAGCTTAATGACGGCACCGTCTATGGCGACAGAGGCGTGTTTACCGAAGAACTTGTTGATGATGTTATTGAGGAAGCAAAAGCAAAATACGGTCATGTTGATCTTATCACCCTTACGGGAGACAACGCTTCCGGAGATTTGACATATCTCAGATGGATAAAGGTTATTGATTCTTATAACATTCCGTGGGCTCCCATTATGGGAAACCATGACGGCCACAACGGCGAAAAGCTCAACGAAGCATGGGATGCTTATCATCTTTCCAAAGCAAAGAACTGCCTGTTCAAGTTCGGTCCCAAGGATATGGGCTTTGGTAACTATGTAATCAATATCACCGAAAACGGTGAAATTATTCACACTCTGTTTATGATGGACTCTCATTCGGAGGCTGACGATACCGACGCGGGTAAAATTAACGGCGACGGCTATGATCATTTTTGGCCTGCCCAGCTTGAGTGGTATAAATGGTGTGTTAACGGCATTAAGACCATTGCGGGCAAAAATGTTGAAAGCACCGTTATGATGCACATTCCCGCATATGAGTATAAGACAGCGAGAGAGAAAATGGTTGCTGACGGAACAATGTTAGTTGTTAAGAACGAAGCCGGCGAAACAAACTGGGTTCTTAAAGAGGAGAATGAAAAACAGTTCGGCATGCTCGGTGAAGATATTTGCTCACCTACAGCAAGCAACGGTTTCTTTGCCCTTGCAAAAAGGCTCAGCTCAACAACAAGAATGATAGCCGGTCACGACCACAAGAATAATCTTTGCATTAATTATGAAGGCATCGATCTTTGCTACGGCCTTAAATCCGGTAAGGGCTCCTATTACAGTGAGGATATGCTCGGTGGTTCGGTATTAACAGTGAATTCCGATGGTCACTCTTCGTTTAATCATATTTATTACGATGTAAAATAATTATTAACGGTATAAACTATGGCTGAGCTTTATGAAAACAAAACAGAGGCTGAAAGGGCTGTGCTTGCCGCTGTTGACACCGGTGAATATGATTGCGATTTGTCGGTTGCGGAGCTTAACGAGCTTGCATTGACAGCCGGCGCCGATGTGGTCGGGATATTGACCCAAAGGCGTGACAGACCGAATGCAGGCACATATTTCGGTACCGGCAGGCTTGAGGAGCTCAGAGAATTCTGTCAGAATGAACAGGCTGATGTTATTATAGTCGACAACGAGCTTTCGCCTGTTCAGCAACGCAATATCGAAGACGCTACAGGTGTTCGTGTTATAGACCGTACCACACTTATTCTTGATATTTTTGCGCAACGTGCAAACAGTAACGAGGGCAAGCTTCAGGTGGAGCTTGCCCAGCTTAAATATTCTCTGCCAAGACTTTCTGGCAGAGGTAAGAGTATGTCAAGACTCGGTGGCGGTATAGGAACCAGAGGACCGGGCGAAACAAAGCTTGAAACGGACAAAAGGCACATACGCCGTCGGATTCACTTTCTTGAACAGGAGCTTGAAGAACTTGAAAAACGCCGCAATCTTCTAAGACGCAGACGCTTGAAAGACGGTGTTGAGACAGTTGTAATTGTCGGCTACACAAATTCAGGTAAGTCGACGCTGATGAATGTTCTTACAAATGCCGGCGTTCTTGCCGAAGACAAGCTGTTTGCTACACTCGACCCTACTTCACGTGCTCTGCAACTGCCGGACGGGCGTAAAATCATGCTGATTGACACAGTCGGTTTTATTCGCCGCCTGCCGCACCACCTTGTTGAAGCTTTTAAATCAACGCTTGAAGAAGCTGCCGGCGCAAATGTTATTGTCAATCTCTGCGATGCGAGCGACCCGGATTGCTCCGAGCACATTCAGGTTACAAAGCAGTTACTCAGCGACCTTGGCTGCGACGGTACACCTGTTGTTGAGGTTTTCAATAAATGTGATTTACTCCCGCATAGCGAGAATGTTATCAGAATGCCGGGCAGTGTATGTATTTCCGCCTTAACCGGGGAGGGACTCGGTGAATTTCTCACCGCCGTTTCAAAAGCGCTGCCGCCGACAAGGGCGGGCGCAAAGCTGATTATTCCGTATACCGACGCAAAGACCGCCTCGCTTTTCAGAAAAGACGCGAAAATTGAAAAAGAAGAATATCGCGAGAAAGGCGTATATCTGGAACTCACCGCTGAAATTGCTCTTTTGGAAAAATACAAGAATTATATAGTATAATTTTTCTTGACATAAGCATATGACTGTGTTAGAATACCCGTTGCCGCTTGTATGGGGCGACCTCAGGTCATAAACAGAAATGTGCCTCCTAACAGCGAGTCTAAAAAGGATTGGTTTTTACTATGTACGCAATTATCGAAACCGGCGGCAAGCAGTATAAGGTCGAGGCGGGTGATATCGTCTTTATCGAAAAGCTTGACGCTCAGGAAGAAAGCGAATATACCTTCGATAAGGTTATCGCTGTTGGTGCCGATGACGGCATTAAAGTTGGCGCTCCCTATGTTGACGGTGCCAGTGTTTCTGCCAAAGTCGTTAAAAACGGCAAGGGCAAAAAGATTACCGTTTTCACTTACAAGCCCAAAAAGAACGAAAAGCGCAAACTGGGTCACAGACAGCCTTACACCAAGGTTGAAATTTCGGCAATCAACGCTTAATTACGGGTTATGATTAAGGTCAGGTTTTCGGTTAAAAACAACCGCATGACCGGCTTTGAGGTTTCAGGTCACGCTTCGTTTGCTCCTTACGGCAAAGACATTGTTTGCGCTGCGGTTTCGTCAGCTGCGATAATGGCCGCCGATACGATAACCGATGTTATCGGCGCAAAGGCAAATGTCCTGTGTAAGGACGGCTTATTAAAACTTCATCTTGAAGAAGAAAATGAAGAGGCAAGCGCCGTGCTTAGGGGATTAAGGCTTCACCTGAGAGAACTTTCAAAGCAATATCCGCAAAACATCAGAATTATTTACGGAGGTAACGCAGAATGCTTAATATGAATATTCAGCTTTTCGCTCATAAAAAAGGTATGGGTTCAACCCGTAACGGTCGTGATTCGGAATCAAAAAGACTCGGCGCGAAAAGAGCTGACGGTCAGTTTGTTCTTGCAGGCAATGTTCTTGTAAGACAGAGAGGTACCAAAATCCATCCCGGCAACAATGTAGGTATCGGCAGTGATGATACCTTGTTTGCTCTTATCGATGGTAACGTAAAATTTGAACGCCTTGGTAAGACCCGCAAAAAGGTCAGCGTTTATGCAAGGGAGTCATAATTAATAATGTGACTGAGAAGCTGTGAGCCTTTGTTCACAGCTTTTTTGCATTGACATTATAAAACATCGGTTCGACTCCGATTTAACCGGCGCTTCCATAAACTGACGGGAGAATTATTATGGCAAGGTTTAACTATGAGAATGTCAAAGAATACAAGCTTTTTCATTATGTAAGGTGGATAGGGACGATTATCAGGAATATAAACTACAAGGTTGAGTATACAGGGCTTGAAAACATTCCCGATGGCGGCGGTTATATAATCGCTTCAAATCACATTACTGCACTTGATCCTTTGTATATTATGCTGGCGTTTAAAAAAAACCTTGTTCACTTTATGGCTAAAAAAGAGCTTTTCAAAATACCGGTTGTCGGCTGGGTTATAAAGCACTGCTGTGCCTTTCCCGTAGCAAGAGGAACCGGCGACAAGCTTGCCCTGAGCTTTGCTGAGAGGATACCTCAACAAGGGTTTATTCTTGGAATTTTTCCCGAAGGAACCCGCTCAAAGGACGGGAAAATCGGCAAAGGCAAAAGAGGTGTTACGCAGGTTGTTTCCGTGGCAAAATGCGATGTTTTGCCGGTTTCAATCTATAACGAAGACGGATTAAAAAAGCGTTCCAGGATAACGGTTCGTTTCGGCAAACCGATTAAATACGATCAGTTCGGGTTTGATGACGAACCTACAAGACAGCAGCAGCTTGATGCAACTGAACTTATCATGAACACAATCAGCCAAATGTGGGGTGAGGGCCATTGCAAATAAGAGTTGCGAAAACTGCCGGTTTTTGCTTTGGTGTCAACCGAGCTGTCAAATTGGCTTATGAGATGGTTGAGAAAGGCGAAAAGGGGTGCACTCTGGGACCTCTTATTCATAACAGTGATGTTACTGACGACCTTGAAAAAAAAGGTCTTCGCATCATTGATTTACCTGAAAAAGCAGAAAAGGACGAAACCGTTCTTATACGCGCTCACGGCGTGCCGCCTGAGATTTATGACACAATGGACAGTATGGGCGTTAAATATATTGATGCAACCTGCCCTTTTGTCAAAAAAATCCATTCAATTGTACAACGCGAAAGTACGCAGGGCGCAGCAGTTCTTATTGCCGGGGACAGGAATCATCCGGAGGTAATCGGAATAACCGGTTACTGCCTTGGAGAGTGTTTCACTTTCGGCAATCTTGAAGAGCTAAAAAATTTGACAGACAGCAATTCTTCACTCAGGACAAAGAGGGTTGCGGTTGTTTCCCAAACCACTTTTTCACGCGAAGTGTGGGAAGAATGCAAAAATTTTTTTAAAAAAATATATACAAACGCAAAAATTTTTGATACAATATGCGGAGCGACTCGTGAGAGGCAGGCGGAGGCAAAAGAGATTGCCGCGGCAAGTGATGCCATGATTGTTATCGGCGCGCGTCACAGCTCGAATACCGTTAAGCTTAAAGATGTCTGCAGCGGGTTGTGTGACACTTTTTTGGTGGAGAGAGCATCAGAGCTCAAAAAAATAGATTTTTCCACATACGCCAATGTCGGCGTAACAGCCGGCGCTTCAACGCCGGATGTAATAATCAAGGAGGTACTTTCAGCAATGAGCGAAGTCATGAACGAAACCACAAATATCCAGGTAGAGGAGGTGCCTTCTGCAGCAGAACTTGAAAGCATGGACGCATTACTGAGCGAAGAGTTATCAGAAGATGCAGTTGTTAAATGTACTGTTATGGCAATCACCGGCACCGAAATCAAAGTTGCGCTTCCCAGCAACCATGTTTTGGGCGGTTTAACCGGCCTTGTTTCTTACGAGGAATACAGCTCGGATCCCAATGCCGACCCCTCAAAGGAACTTAAAATCGGCGATGAGATCTCACTTGTTATCATGAAGAAGAATGATGCCGAGGGTACGGTTAATCTCTCAAAGAGACGCTTTGACAGCCAGCAGTCATGGAGCGACATTGTTGCCGCAAGTGAAGACGGCAGTGTTCTTGAAGGCGTTGTTATCAGCGTTATCAAGGGCGGAATACTTGTTGTATCCAACGGCTCAAGAGTTTTTATACCGGCTTCCCTTGCAACCGAACGCAGGGATGACAATCTTGAGGATCTTGTAAAGCAGAACATCAGGTTCAAAGTTATTGAAGTAAATACCGCTCGCAGAAGAGCTGTCGGTTCCGTACGTGCCGTCATCAGAGAAGAAAAGAAAGCTGCCGCAGAAGCGTTCTGGGCGTCTGCCGAGGTCGGTAAAGAGTATACCGGCGTTGTTAAGTCAATGACAAGTTACGGCGCATTTGTTGATATCGGCGGTATCGACGGTATGGTGCATATCAGCGAAATGAGCTGGAAGAGAATTAAGAATCCCTCGGAAATTTTCTCAATCGGTCAGGAAGTTGTTGTTTATATCAAGGCGCTTGATCCCGAAAACAAGAAGATTTCACTCGGATACAGAAGAGATGAGGACAATCCTTGGTTTATCCTTAAGAGGGACTATCCGGAAGGCAGTGTTGTTGAGGCTGAAATCGTTTCGCTCACAACCTTCGGTGCTTTCGCCAGAGTCATTCCCGGTATTGACGGACTTATCCATATTTCACAGATTGCCAATCACCGCGTTGAGAAGCCTGAGGACGAACTCGCTGTCGGTCAGAAGGTAATGTGCAAGATTATAGGCATTGATTTTGACAAAAAGCGCGTCAGTCTTTCAATCCGTGCTCTTATCGAGCCCGAGCAGGAAGAAACTGCGGATGAAGAATCTGTTGAAGAGACCGCTGTTGAAGAGACTGCTGCAGAAGAGACCGCGGTGGAAACAGACGCGGAATGATTTAGTGTTCATTAAGGGCTGTCGCATACTTATGCGATAGCCTTTTTTCCTTATCGGGAGATTTTATGAAGAATCAAAAGCTTTCAGTGTCACTTTACTGCGTTGCGGCGGCAATGATCTGGGGAATTTCGTTTGTAGTTCAAAAAACAGGCGCGTCAGTCGGGACCTTTACTTTTACCGGTATACGTATGATTGTTGCGTGCGTTGCGCTTTTGCCTGTTATTGTTTTCAATCAGTACCGAAAAAACAGAGGTGTTCCGAAAAATCAGAGGAACAAGACTGACATAAAAACCGTTCTCAGAGGCGGGATGGTAACAGGGATTATCCTTACCATTTCAATAAACCTTCAGCAACACGCATTTACCTATGACATTGAGGCGGGCAAGGTGGCTTTTATCACCGCTTTATACATGATTCTCGTTCCTGTTTTAGGCCTGTTTTTAAGGAAAAGGCCGCCGTTCAACATCTGGATTGGGGTCTTTCTCGGGACAGCGGGCCTTTACTTTATCTGTGTAAAAAAGGGTGATTTAGGGACAGGAACAGGTGAAATACTTTCTCTTGCCTGTGCATTGGGATTCGCTTTACATATTCTTGCAATCGACAAATACGGCGCAAAGCTTGACGCTTTGATTTATGCATTCTGTCAGTTTTTTGTTACCGGCGTTTTGTCAGTCATCTGTATGTTTATTTTTGAAAAGCCTCATATATCCGAAATAACGGGGGCGGGGCTTAACATTCTTTACGCCGGTATAATGGGGTCCGCGTGCGCTTTTACTTTTCAGGTGATGGGTCAGCAGCGTTCGGAGCCTGCAATTGCAGGACTTCTGCTATGTCTTGAATCGGTTTTTGCCGTGCTTTTCGGATGGCTCATATTGCACGACAATCTCGGCACAAGAGTTCTTATCGGATGCGCCGTTATGTTTTCCGGCGTTCTCATGACACAGATTCCCTTCGATAAAATAAAAGGAAGGAAAAAAATCAAATGTTGAAATCTTTAGTTGCGGTGCTTGCTTCAATTGCCGTTTCTTTTTCTTCATTTACAGGTTGTGTTTTTTCAAATATTGCCGATGGCGTAAGTGAAATATTTTTCGGTATTCCGTGCACTTCGGACGCTTTTGAGGACGGCTTTCTTGAAAAAATTGACGACAGCTGCGTCACGGCTTTATCAGAAAACAGCGGTATTGTACGCGGTAAAATAGTGCTTATTATGAATCCGGAAACCGGTGTTTTCAAAAGACATTTCTGTCTTGTTTCCAACTCTCTCAGAGCAGTCGGATGGTGCAGCAGCGTTGACTTGTTTATTACGGACTGCGGTCTGAAAAGATTTGATGATATTGAAAGACAATGCGCCGAAGTCGAAAAGTGTGAAGAAATATTAAAGGCTTTTCCGTTGACAGCGGACTTAGTTCAGCCGGACTACACTCCGTCGGATCCATTTGACGGCGGCACATACTGGAATGAAGTGTCACCCGCCGGCAGCAATTGGTGGCTTGAAGCTGTTCAGGCGAGGCAGGCATGGGATTATTCTCAGTATTTTGCGCCCGTTAGACTGGGTATTACAGACAGTGGCTTTCAGCTTGATCACCCGGATCTTGAAGGTAAGATTTCTTTTCCGAAAAAATACCAGCAAAAGCGTAATTATCCCGAACGGCACGGATGTCATGTGGCGGGTATAATCGCTGCGAAGTCTGATAACGGCGTGGGTATTTCCGGCATATGCCCGCATGCGACGCTCAGTTGTGTTGACTGGCAACCGCTCGAAAAAGGGCAGGCAAAGTGGATAACAGGCATTGCGATTGTATTCGGACTTGTCAGTAATGTAAAAAACGGCGCGAAAGCGGTTAATTTTTCCGTCGGTATGTCAAGTTCGATAAAGGAAGGCAAAAACAAACTTGATATCTTTTCACGCGACTGCTCTGCTATCGCCGCATCTTATGCTATGGCTGCTCTTCTTAACAGAGGTTATGACTTTATTGCTGTTCACTCAGCCGGTAACGGCAACAAAGAATCAAAACCTGTTGATGCGAGCAATAACGGCTATTTTGCCTCAATAAATGAACATAACTGCTTCACGGGCTTGTATAAATATTCATACGATGATATAATCAGCCGGGTGATTGTTGTCGGTGCCGCAAGGAATGACGGCGGCGGCAGATACATCCAAACTTCATATTCAAACCAGGGAACAGCGGTCACTGTTGCCGCACCGGGTTCCGGGGTTTACAGCTGTGTGGATGAATCGGGTTATGACTATATGGGCGGCACTTCCATGGCGGCGCCCGTGGTAACCGGAATTGCCGGGTTGATATGGTCCGTTAATCCTGATTTTACCGGCAGTGAAGTTAAGGACATTATCGTTAACAACACCAAAGGTACGGCTGTAATAAACAAAGACGCGGAATACATCGGTTCGGAGGGTCAATTTGATCTGCCTATGGTCAATGCCCGGCTCAGCGTTGAAGAAGCGCTCAGACGCACATACGGCAATTTAGGCTCTGTGAGCGGCAAAGTAAGGATATACGACAGGGAGCATACTGTTGTGACATTCAACGGAAAGAGTCACACAGTGCTTTACGACGGCAGCTTTTCTTTCATCACTTCAGAGGGCAGCGGCGAAATCACTGTCAGCGGCGCTGACGGTAAACCGCTCTATACTGCGGATATTACAGTAACGGCAGGCGAAGAAACGGCTGTTGAATTTCAGCCGAAGCTGTTTTAATTATTTTTGAAAAAGCTTTATGAAAGGGGAATAATATGGCTCAGAATAACAAAAACTGGTTTAAAGAAATGTCTGTCTATCAGATTTGGTGCAGAAGCTTTTGCGACAGCAACGGCGACGGTATAGGTGATTTACCCGGCGTTTATTCAAAACTTGACTATATCAAAAGTCTCGGTGTTGACGGTATATGGTTTTCTCCGATTTATCCGACACCCAATGCAGACTACGGCTACGATATATCGGATTACAAAAATATCAATCCGGAATTCGGAACTCTCGAAGATTTTAAAATGGTTCTTGACGGCGCGCATGAGAGAGGAATGCGCGTGTTTATGGACCTTGTTGTCAACCATACCAGTGATGAACACGAATGGTTCAAAAAGGGAGCCGAAAGCAAGGACAGTCCTTACCATAAGTACTATATCTGGCGCGAGGGCAAAAAGGGAGGTAAAAAACCGCCTAACAACTGGCTTTCCGTTTTTGAAGGCGGAGCATGGGAATATAACGAAAAACTGAATGAATACTACCTTCATGTTTTTGCGAAAAAGCAACCTGATCTCAACATGGATAATCCTGCCGTACGTGAAGAAGTCAAGAGCATTATGCGCTTTTGGCTTGATATGGGTGTTGACGGTTTCCGTGAGGATGTTATTACATTCATTTCAAAGGCTGAGGGATTGCCTAACGGCTTCCCTTTGCCGCTTGCAACCGGTATAGAGCACTATAAGCATGGTCCGCACCTTGAAGAGTACCTGAAAGAATTCCGGGCGGTGACGGATGAGTATGACTGCTTCACCGTCGGCGAAGGTCCGATGCTCGGCCTTAAAGACGCCGTTAAGCTTTGCAGCGAAGGTCCGGACAAAGTGCTTGATATGCTCATCTCGTTTGACCATATGAACGCCGACTGCTTTATGGCTGACTGGATTAAAACTCCCTTTTCTCTCAGAAAGCTGAAGAACACCTTTGAACGCTGGCAGAATGAGATGTACGGCAAGGGATGGAACAGCCTTTATATCGAAAACCACGACCATGCGAGAATAATCGACCGTTACGGCAATCTTGAATATCGTGTTCAGAGCGGTAAAATGCTTGCCGCAATGTATATCCTTCAATGCGGAACCCCGTTCATTTATCAGGGGCAGGAAATCGGCATGACAAACATCGAAATTACCGATGTCAATGAATACAAGGATGTCATGACCTTTAACAACTATCGCCTGTTTAAAAAGCTTGGTATGAGCGACAAGGCGTTTTGCCGCCTTGCCGGGAAGGTTAACCGCGAAAATGCAAGGACTCCTGTTCAGTGGAATGCGGGCAAAAACGCCGGCTTTACAACTGCCGATAAACCCTGGTTCAACATAAATCCCAACTAT
>JAILFM010000136.1 GCA_024697575.1 Clostridiales bacterium | reverse complement strand
CCCGTCTTCCGACGAAGTACTATGAAAAATCCGAAGACAAAATAACATGAAATGACCCGAAAGTTCGGAATGAAAATGTTTCTGTATCATGTTAAGGGAAACGCTGATTTAATCGAGGTGTTTAGAACGGTGAGCAGGTTTTTCGACTGATGAAGTCGAAAAACCGCAGAAATAATTTGTTTATTTCAAGATTTGAGACAAAATCAGGCGGAAAAGATGCCGCCGTTATGAGTGCGGCGATTTAATCAGCGTTTCCTAAGAACCGGATTTTTTCTTTCTTAATCAAATATACATCGGACAAAATCCAAGTACCAGCAGCGCAAAATACAGTCTGTAATTTATACTTAAGACAGATTTTTTTATTGATTTCAACATAACATAACCACTGTATGTACCAAGCTCCCCAACCTCATTGCGAGATTGGGGAGCAAGTTTTATTCAGATAAAATTTCGTTTATGATTTTCCGGATAACCCTTCGGGTAATCAGCTTTTATTTGTTGCTGATAGCTGCCTGAGCCGCTGCAAGGCGGGCGATGGGCACGCGGAAGGGTGAGCAGGAGACATAGTCAAGACCGATCTTGTGGCAGAATTCCACGGAAGTCGGGTCGCCGCCGTGCTCGCCGCAGATACCGCAGTGAAGTGACGGATTAACGGGCTTACCGAGTTTAATTGCCATTTCCATAAGTTTGCCTACGCCGTTGGTGTCAAGCTTTGCAAACGGATCGCTCTCAAAAATCTTGCTGTCATAGTAAGCGCCGAGGAACTTGCCCGCATCGTCACGGCTGAAGCCGAATGTCATCTGGGTAAGGTCGTTGGTGCCGAAGCAGAAGAAGTCAGCTTCTTTTGCGATTTCATCAGCCGTAAGAGCAGCTCTGGGGATTTCAATCATTGTGCCGACTTCATACTTGAGATCGGCGCCCGCTGCTGCGATTTCAGCGTCCGCAGTCGCTACAACAACGTTCTTTACGTTCTTGAGCTCCTTGATTTCGCAAACAAGCGGAATCATAATTTCGGGCTTAACATCCCAATCGGGGTGAGCCTTTTTAACGTTGATTGCCGCACGGATAACAGCCTTTGTCTGCATAGCGGCGATTTCGGGATATGTAACGGCAAGGCGGCAGCCTCTGTGACCCATCATGGGGTTGAACTCATGAAGTGAAGCGATAAGGGTCTTAATGTCTTCAACAGACTTACCCTGCGCCGCTGCAAGAAGCTCAATGTCGGCTTCTTCGGTGGGAACAAACTCATGAAGAGGCGGATCAAGGAATCTGATTGTAACGGGGCAGCCTTCAAGGGCTTCATAAAGAGCCTCGAAGTCATTCTGCTGATAGGGAAGGATCTTATCAAGAGCTGCTTCTCTCTCGGCAACAGTGTCGGCGCAGATCATCTCACGGAACGCCGCAATTCTGTCAGCCTCAAAGAACATATGCTCTGTACGGCAAAGACCGATACCCTCAGCGCCGAGCTCGCGGGCCTTTTTGGCGTCGGCGGGCGTGTCGGCATTGGTGCGAACCTTAAGCTTTCTGTATTTGTCGGCAAGAGCCATGATCCTGCCGAATGTGCCGGCTATCTGAGCGTCAACAGTGGGGATAATGCCTGCGTAGATGTTACCGGTTGAGCCGTCGATTGAGATGGGGTCGCCCTCAGTAAAGGTCTGACCTGCAAGTGTGAACTTCTTATTTTCTTCGTCCATTGCGATGTCGCCGCAGCCGGAAACACAGCACTTGCCCATACCGCGGGCAACAACAGCTGCGTGTGAGGTCATACCGCCGCGAACGGTGAGAATACCCTGAGCGGCTTTCATGCCGGTGATGTCTTCCGGTGAGGTCTCAAGACGAACAAGAACAACTTTTTCGCCCTTTGCATTCCACTTTTCGGCATCTTCAGCGGTGAAGACGATTTTGCCGCATGCTGCGCCGGGTGAAGCGCCAAGACCCTTGCCGATAGGCTTCGCGGCCTTAAGAGCGGTTGCGTCAAACTGAGGATGAAGAAGAGTGTCAAGGTTTCTGGGGTCGATCATCATAACGGCTTCTTCTTCAGTCTTGTGACCTTCGTCGATAAGGTCGCAGGCTATCTGGAGAGCGGCGGGAGCTGTTCTCTTGCCGTTACGGCACTGGAGCATATAGAGCTTCTTGTTTTCAACGGTGAACTCCATATCCTGCATATCGTGATAGTGGTTTTCAAGAATATCGCAAACCTCGATGAACTGCTTGTAAGCTTCGGGGAACTCTTTTTCCATCTGAGCGATGGGCATCGGGGTGCGGACACCGGCAACAACGTCTTCGCCCTGAGCGTTGATAAGGAACTCGCCCATAAGCTTCTTTTCGCCTGTAGCGGGGTCTCTTGTGAAGGCAACGCCCGTACCGGACTGGTTGTTAAGGTTGCCGAATACCATGGGCATTACGTTAACAGCGGTACCCCATGAATAGGGAATATCGTTGTCTCTTCTGTAAACGTTTGCGCGGGGATTGTCCCATGAACGGAAAACAGCCTCGATAGCAAGCTTGAGCTGAACAACGGGGTCAGAGGGGAAGTCTTCACCGAGCTGGTTCTTGTATTCGGCTTTGAACTGGTTGGCAAGCTCTTTAAGGTCGGCGGCGGTAAGCTCAATGTCAAACTTGACGCCCTTTTCCTCTTTCATCTTGTCGATGAGCTGTTCAAAATATTTCTTACCGACTTCCATAACAACGTCGGAGAACATCTGGATAAATCTTCTGTATGAGTCGTAAACGAATCTTTCAAAAGCGGGGTCGTCGTTACCGGCTATCATAGCGGCGACAACGTCGTCGTTAAGACCGAGGTTAAGAATGGTGTCCATCATGCCGGGCATTGAAGCGCGCGCGCCGGAACGAACCGAAACAAGAAGAGGATTTTTAAGATCGCCGAATTTCTTGCCGTTCTTTTCTTCCATCTTCTTAACGCCTTCCATAGCCTGAGCCATGATTTCGTCGTTAATCTGTCTGCCGTCTTCGTAATACTGTGTGCAGGCTTCCGTAGTGATTGTGAAGCCGTAAGGAACGGGTAAACCGATTTCGGTCATTTCCGCAAGGTTAGCGCCCTTGCCGCCGAGAAGGTTGCGCATTGACATATTACCTTCATCGAACATGTAAACCCATTTGTTTGACATATGTTTTCCTCCAAATAAAATATATTCTGTTTAGCCAAAGTATTATAACAAATAATAAAACTAAAATCCATACCATTTTGGTATAATGTAGCTGACTTTTAAGTGCATTTTTTGTGAAAAATGTTTAAATTAAACCTTTTTCCGCATTAATTAAGGGCATTAACGCTGAATAAAGCTGTATTCGCCGCCTTCAAGGTCAAACACACAAACCTCACCGTCATCCTCTTTGACAACAGCGTTACCGTTAACGGTAAGTGAAGACGCGCCGGCAAATTTCGGCAGCCTCAGCTCCGCTTTCCCGCCCTGAGGAACAAGGCAGTAATATTCAAAACCGTTTTCTGTCGACCATTCGCTCTTTATCAGACCCTTTGGGGAATCAAATGATGCTTTGACAAAGGTCATCCTCTCCTGACCCTCAGGGATATCCTCATCCCTTCTTGTGTCGATTACGGGTGCAAGCCCGATTTTTGCAAAGCCGGGCTCAAGCGGCTTAATACCCGCCATATACATATACATCCACTCAACGATCGAACCGTAAGCGTAATGGTTAAAAGAATTCATGCCGACATCGCCGAAGCCCTTTTCTTTGGTGTATGAGTTCCAGCGCTCCCAAATGGTTGTCGCGCCCTGATCAATGCTGTAAAGCCATGACGGCTCGTTGCGCTGCATAAGAAGAGTGTAAGCCGTCTCGCTTTTGCCGTATCTTGAAAGAGCGGGACACAGGTTATATGTGCCCAAAAAGCCCGTTGAAAGTCTGCCGCCGTTATCTTTTATCTGCTGTTCAAGCTCATCGGCAAGCTGTTTTGCGTATTTTTCATCATCAATCAGATTAAAGGCAAGGCACATAACTTTTTCAGACTGAGTTGTTCCCTTGAGAACACCGTCACAGGTGAAATTATCCATAAAATAGCCGTGAGCCTTTTTACGAAGGTCAAGATAATAATCCCTGCGGTCTTCTCTGCCGGCAACGGTGCACATATACGCCATCATATCAAGGTCATGAACAAAATAAGCACTTGACATAAATTTGTTGTCACACCAGTCATAAGCCAGCCAGTCGCCGTAACGCGGTATGGGACCCGACAGCCCGTTTCTGTCAAGAATACCGGCTATATATTTTTCCATAGAGTCAAAGTGCTCTTTTATCATTGTATCGTCGCCGTAAATCTTGTAAAGATTATACGGAATTATTATGCCGGCGTCCGCCCAGGCGCAAGCATCATCGCTGTGACAGCAGCCGACACGGGGGTTAACGTCGCCGTAAGAGCCGTTTTCGCCCTGACTGTCACGCATATCCTGCATCCATTTGCGGAAAAAGCCGTAAACATCGGCGTTATAAGCGGCGGTTACACTGAAAGCCTGCGCGTCGCCCGTCCAGCCCAGGCGCTCGTCACGCTGAGGGCAGTCCGTGGGTACAGACAGATAGTTTCCTCTCTGACCCCAGAGAGCGTTTGAAAAAAGTTTATTGACAAGCTTATGAGACGTTACGATTGAGCCCGTTTCGCGGTTATCGTTGCCGACAACCTCGCCCGTCATTTCAAGGTATTCAACCTCTCCGTCCGCAGACAGTTCAACAAACCTGAATCCGAAGAATGTGAAAGAGGGAACATAGGTCTGCTCGCCGTCCGTGGTGACATAATAGGCTTTTCCAAGGGCGGAGCGAAGGTTAATTGTATAAACCGAGCCTTGCGGACCGTCGTTGCCCCTTGATATTAAACCGCTGTCGTTAAGAAATTCGGCGTACCTCATCTTAATTGTTACGCCCTGAGCGGCTTTAACCTTTATTTTAAGCCTGCCGACAATCTCCTGACCGAGATCAATAACAACCTTTTGTCCCCTGAGGACTTTAACCGGCAGCTTGTCTGTCTCTAAGCTGACATGAATCTTACCGAAGTCGGAGCCGTTATATTCGATACCGTCAAAAACCGTTACCGTTTCAGGCGCTCTGTCAAGACCTTCGCGAACCCTGACGGTTGTTCCGACAAAAGGCGTAACAACGCCCTTATATTCCGTTATCGATGCGTTTTCCCAATCCTTAAGTTCATATCCGGGCTGTGATAAAACCGTATAGTCATCTTCACATGCGTCACGGTATTCGCCGTCCCAGATATCGGCTGTTCTTATCTGACCGCCGACGGTCGAAAGCCATGTTTCATCGGTGGCAATGATTTCATTTTTGCCCTTAACTGCAATCATAACGGCGGGAGTACCGTCGCCGTACCAGCCGCCGGCAATTCTGCCTATGTACCAGCCGGGTGAAACAACGGCTAAAATCCTGTTTTTACCATTCACAAGATATGAAGAAACATCATATTCGAGGAATAAAGCGCGCTTATGATAGTCCGACCAGCCGGGCTTCATTTCATCATTGCCGATTTTTTTGCCGTTGATGAAAATTTCAACGCAGCCAAGCGCAGTAAACGCCATAACCGCCCCGTCGGTGTTATCCACCTCAAAGTCCTTTGTGAACATGGGCAGGCCCTTCCAGCGGACAAGGTCATTGTGCTGGTAATAAGGCGGCCTCGCCTGACCCCACGGACTGTTGCCCGAAGAAAAATACTGCGTAAAATCGGTTGTGATAAACTTTGCGTTTTTAAAGATCTCCGTCATCTTTTCCTCCCGTTTTTTATTGACTGTTAATGTCAAGGCATATATATTTCATTTTTCTCGGCGTAATCTTCCGGCATAATGAATTTACGGATAAAGCCGATTGTAAAGTCAACGCCCCACTGACCCTTTGCGCCCTTCCAGTAGCTCGAATGCGGCTCAATGCTCAGAGCGCCGTTATAGTCAACGGAATAGAGAATATCAAATATTCCGCCCCAGCAGACATTGTCGAGCCCCGCCGGCGCATCATCATAGGTATCGTTGCCAATCCTGAGATTTCCCTTGATATGGACATGGTAAACTCTGTTTGCCCATTGGCTCAGTTCTTTAAGATAATTCCCGCCCCTGTTTATACAGTGTGAAGCGTCATATTTTATGCCGAGGTCGCTCAGAGCGGTGTGAATAAAGCTCCACGCCCTGTCGTCATAGATGAAATTTGACCAGTCGCAGTTGTATGTGGCGATTTTTACACCCTTTTCCCTGCCGAAGGCAATAAGTTTTTTCAGATAGGAAATTGCCGTTTGACAGTTTTCATAGAAAGAAAGCTTTTCGGTATAGTTGACGCCGACATTATAAACCGGGCAGCCGATTATCGACGCGGCTTCAATAAGCGCCAAATCCGCATTGAGCGCATCCCCGATAACCTGACCGTTTTCGTCAATTCTCTCCATTCCCCATCTGCCCATTGACGCAACGGGGATGCCGTATTTTTCGCTTAAGTGTCTGACTTCTCCGGCGCCGGCAAGAAACTGCGCAGCATCGTGGTTATGATTAACGCAGAACTCAACACAGTCAAGTCCCTTATTTTTAACATAGCTGAAGCCGGGCTCGTCCCAACCGCCGATTATTCCGAGTTTCACAAAATCGCCTCCCTATAGTTATTTATAAAAGTTCAATGCCCGCTTTTTTACACTCAATTATCATGCCTTCGGGCCACATTGAGGACTGCACTTCGCCGATGTGAGCCTTTCTCAAAAAGTACATGCAGATTCTCGACTGACCTATACCGCCGCCGATTGAATACGGTAACTCGCCGTTTAAGAGAGCCCTGTGGAAGGGCAGGTTCTTTCTTTCGCTGCAGCCCCTTATCTCAAGCTGTTTTAAGAGCGAATCTTCATCAACGCGAATACCCATAGATGACAGCTCAAACGCTATGTCAAGCACCGGGTAATAGACAACGATATCGCCGTTAAGCTCCCAGTCGTCATAATCGGGCGCCCTGCCGTCATGGATTTGTCCACTTTTGAGAGCGCCGCCGATTTTCTCGATGAAAACGGCTTTTTTCTCACGCGCAATTCTGTTTTCCCTCTCCTTCGGAGTCAGGTCGGGGAACATATCCTCAAGCTCCTGAGTTGTGACAAAAGTGATTTTGTCGGGCAGAAAATTCCTTTCAACAAAAGCGTAATCATCCGCTATATATCTCTCGGTATGCCTTAACGCTCTGTAAATTGACCTGACAGTGTTGTGAAGAGTTTCGCGGTTGCGGTCGGACTTTTCGATATGCTTTTCCCAATCCCACTGGTCAACAAAGACAGAATGGATATTGTCGGTATCTTCATCGCGCCTTATCGCGTTCATATCGGTGTAAAGACCTTCGCCCGCTTCAAAACCGTACTGCTTAAGAGCAAGCCTTTTCCACTTTGCCAGAGAATGGACAATCTCTGCGTTGCCGTTGTCGATATCCTTGATATCAAAGCTGACGGGGCGTTCAACGCCGTTAAGAGTGTCATTAATACCGGAATCCGAGCCGACAAAGAGCGGAGCAGAAACGCGTGTCAGGTTAAGCTGAATGGCAAGATCTCTTTCAAAAAAATCCTTCACCTTTTTAATTGCCAGCTGGGTCTGACGCGGGGTGAGAACGGATTTGTAACCGTCGGGCAACATAAGCTTATACATTTTTTATCCTTTCCCAATAAGCACGGGCAGCCTGCTCGTTCTTATTGTCGCCGTATTCGTAATAGATTTTATCTTTAATGGCATCGGGCAGATACTGCTGTTTCACCCAATGCCCGGGATGATTATGAGCGTATTCGTAGAACTGACCCTTATTGTTATTATCCTCACCGTCAAAATGCTTGTTCTGAAGTTGACGAGGTATGGGCCCTGTCCTGCCGGCGGCAACATCCGCCATAGCCGAGTTAATCGCATTATAGGCGCTGTTTGACTTTGGCGAAGTGGCAACAAGAATAACGGCGTCCGCCAAAGGTATTCTCGCCTCAGGCAGTCCGACCATCATCGCCGCGTCGACAGCCGCCTTGACAATGGGAATAATCTGCGGATAGGCAAGCCCCACATCCTCGCATGCGCAAACCATCAGCCGCCTGCATGCGGAGGGTAAATCGCCCGCTTCAAGAAGCCTTGCAAGGTAGTGCACGGCGGCCTGAGGGTCCGACCCGCGCATAGATTTCTGATAAGCGGAAACTATATCGTAATGCTCGTCGCCGTCTTTATCGTAGCGCATTGCGCTCTTTTGAGTCAGTTGCTTTGCATTTTCAAGAGTAATGAGCCTCTCACCGTCTTTAACAAATGAAGAAAGGACGCAAAGCTCAACGCTGTTAAGCGATTTTCTCACATCGCCGGCGCAGGCAAGAGCAATATGCTTTTCAACTCCCTGCTCAATAACGAATTTTTCTTTTCTTTCTTTCTGAAGAAAGTCAAACCCTCTGATAACCGCCTTTTCAACCTCCTGCGGAGTAACAAACTTGAATTCAAACACGGTTGAACGACTGAGAATGGCGGAATAAACATAAAAATACGGATTTTCGGTGGTGGAGGCAATAAGCGTGATTTCGCCGCTTTCGATATATTCAAGCAGCGTCTGCTGCTGTTTTTTGTTGAAATACTGAATTTCATCAAGGTAGAGCAAAACACCGTTGACAGCCTCAAGAGTGCCGATTTTTGAAACAGCCTCTTTGATATCCGCCGTTCCGGCGGTTGTGCCGTTAAGCTTGACTAAATATCGATTTGTTTTTTTTGCGATTATACCGGCAAGAGTCGTTTTGCCGACCCCCGGCGGTCCGTAAAAAATCAGATTCGGCACTTCGCCGCTGTCAATAATGCTTCGAAGCGGTTTGCCCGGGGCAAGCAGATGCCCCTGCCCGACCATCTGTTCGACGCTGTCGGGTCTTAATCTGTCCGCAAGAGGAGCAGGCATACTTTACCCCCTTTTTATGAACCGAAAACCGTCAGACCGTCAACGGATGTGTAGTAGCAAAGGGACGAAGCGAGCGACGGCGAATAAGCCTCGCACGTGCCTTTATTAATCAGCGTTGTATTAAGGTCATTGACCGTAACCTGACAGCTGCCGTCGGTATTGTTGGCAGTTGCGCCGCTGCAGTTTGACGCTCCTGTGCCGGTAATGTCAAGAGGAATAAAACTAATGTCCGGAGCAAAATACGGAATTTTCATTCTTAACCTCAAAAATTATGATATTCTCTGCTTTGGAACAGAGCAAGAAATCTTTCAAATATTATACGGAAAAACTCAATAACGGAAACAACTCTGCGGTTTGAAAACAGCATTGCATTCGCCTCCGGCAGTGAGTTGTTTTCGCTTGAACGCATAAAACTGCCGGCTTTGGAAAGAATTTTGTTATTAACGGACATCGTCATTATCCGCGGCGCCGATTCAATGCTGAACGAAAGCTTTATGTCAGTCAGGGAAACGACACTGTCGGAATTATTGAAGATAACTATCGGCTCAGCGGACACAAAACCGGATTCCGTTTGGTTCCAGGTGATATTGCCGGTAATGTCAAAAAAGGCAGTGTTAAAAGAATCAAGTGTAAAAGAAGTATATGACGATGAGTTTTTGTTCATCACCAGAACCGACGCGCTTTCACCCGGATCAAAGGCGATTTTTGCGCCGAGGAGCGCTTTTGCCGGCTGTGTGGCACCCGTAACGCTGATATTGAAAACAACCGCCTGCCCTTTGGCAAGATAAACCTCATTATTAGGTCCGCTTACCTTATATTTTTTAATGAATGTTTCATAGTCATCCGTTTCGAGACTGGTCAAGCCGTCAACCAGAAGACCGCCGGTATATTCGGCGCCGGCAGGAAGAGAGCCTACATCAAACGCCTGCTCTGCGCTGACAAGACTGTTTTTGATATTAAGGTAAACGGGCGAAAGATCTCCGGATGCCATATACGCCGCTTTAACGACGCTGTCCATTGAACCCGCATCGCCGCAGGGGTTATACACGGTCACGCTTTCGATTATCGCCTTTGAATATCCGAAACCGTTTGCATCGAAAAAGGAGGAATACCGCGGCTCAATCACAACGTTGTATGTACCGTAATCAAAGTTTTCGGAGCGGATAACGGGCACGCCGCTGATAATTTTACCCGTCTGCACCCAGGTGAATGCGTCACTGTCCGGCTGACAGCCGTAATGGGTGTCGACAAAGTAGTTTGCCAAAAGCTCACCGCCGGCGGAATATACCTTAACAAATATAATACCCGTATCATCGCTGACGGTACAGTTTAAATCGAAAGAAGTTCCCTTAAAGGTGAATGACGCCGTCGGCCCCGACGGAGTTTGAGCGTTTAAAACAGCCTGATTTGCCTGAATACCGTTATATGTCACGGGGCTCCATTCACCGCTGAGCGTAAGATCGTCTTTGCCGATAACAGCTTCGCTTTTCGGCACGGCAACAGCCAAAGCGTAATAATATCTGCCGTAAGCCGTCACTTCATAAATAAATCTGACTGCGCCGTCAAACGAAAGCGGCGTTACGCTGATTTTTCCGCCGTCAAGAACAACCGAAGCGTTCCGGAGTGAAAACGAAGACGACACCTGAACCGGTCTTTCGCTGAATCCGCCGGCGCTGTTTTCAAAGCTGTCCGCCGCCGCGATACCGCTCAAAACCGCATTCGAAGGCAGGGTGTCATTTGAAAGCACATCAAAGTCAAAGGCAGACAAGGCGCTGAAAAACGCCGTATCGTCATTCACCTCAATGTCAACCGCCTCGCCCTGATATTTATAGAGGCGGACATCGTATTCCTCATCGGATGTATATCTGTAAAAGGTTTGCGTTGTTTCGATTTCCGCAGTCGTCTCTTCAAAAAGATAGGCGTTGGTCTTTGTCTGACCTCCGGTCCAGTTGCCGGAACTCAGTCTTAAATATCTCACCGTTCCGGAAAACTCACCGCTGAGTCTCCCGTCGGAATATGTCCACGGGGCAACAAAGTCGCTTTGAAGAATCAATCCGCCGCTGTAGTTAAGATAAAGCGACCCGTTCGACACGGCTATACCGCTGCCGGTATCTTCAAAATACCAGACGGCGTTTGAAGGAGCGCCTGTTACATACTTTTCGGCGATATATGAGTCAGCTTCATGAAGGGTGACCTCGGTATTTGCTACTACTCCGTCATCGTTTGCGGGTGAATTTCTGTCAGCCGAGGTGCCCTGACTGATGGTAACCGAGTTAAGGATAACATAATTTTTTTCGTTTGTAACAGATGCAGTATAGATATAGACCGTTTGTTCCTCAACAACAGAGCCGGTAACAAGGGATGCAGAAAGGGATGGGTAAGAGGAAAAAGTGCCGTTTTCAAAGCCGAAAGAAACACCGGCACTGTTTTCAAAATCATAGCCCGAGATTGAATAAATCCCCGCTCCTCCGGCTTTTCTGACGGCAAAAGAAGAGTATCTGTTTGTGCCGATACTGGTTCTCAGCGCAAAGCCGCCGTCGTTATAGGCGCAAAGGGTCTTTTCACCGCTCTTAAAGGTAAAAAGGCTGTTTTCTGTCAGTAAAGATCCCGTTTCGTCATAAACGTCATATTCCGTCCCCTCCGGCAAAGATATGTTACCAGCAGAAGTTACGGTAAAAACGGCACCCTGTTTGTTTTCAGCCGGCAGAACAGCTGTTCTGCCGTCGGCTGAAAGCGTTATATCCGCAGTACCCGGGGCAGCAGAAGAGGAAGATGACACCTTCAGCGCCTTAGCTTCGTTCTCACTTACGATTATGTAATCGCCTTGAGTCAGCTCGTCACCTTCATAAAGAGAAAATACACTGTCCTTTTCTTCCTGTGTTTCTTCACCCTGTGCAAACGCATAAAGCCCGCAGGCAAAAACCTGCAGGCATAAAAATGATGAAATGATTATTGATAGCGCTCCGGTAAAATGTTTCCTTCGCATAATACCTCCGAAAAACCGCGGATTTAAAACCGCCGGACATTGTACGCCGGTATTTAAGATTCCGAAATATTATATCAGTCAAACAAAACATCGCTGTCTTTAAGAAAAGGCGCGTTTTTGTCTTTTTGAGAAAGGATGAAGTCTCCTTCGCCCCAGTCAATGCCGATTGCCGGGTCATCAAAGCGCACGCTTCTGTCATCAGCCGGTGAATAGAGATTATCGGCCTTATACAAAAGTTCAACATCATCGGAAACGGTTAAAAACCCGTGAAGAAATCCCCGTGGAATATAAAGCATTCTTTTGTTTGCCGCAGAGAGACTGACGGCAATGTGCTTCAAAAACGTCGGCGAAGAAAAGCGGATATCGACCGCAACGTCGATTATTTCACCGCGGGTACATGAAACCAGCTTTGCCTGCGCGGCATCTCCCCTCTGGCAGTGAAGACCCCTTAAAGTCCCCTTGGTTGCCGAAAAAGAGCGGTTATCCTGAACAAAAACCGTATCGATACCGAGCCTTTTGAACTCCCCTGCCGAATAGCTTTCGTAAAACCAGCCTCTTTCATCGCCGAACACCTTCGGCTCAATGATGAAAACGCCGTCAAGGGATGTAACAATCTTTTCCACGGCTATACCCTTATTTATTGAAATACTGAGGCAGGAACTCTTTGTGAGCTTCTTTCATCTCGTTAAAGCAGCCGATTGCCGCCTCATAATCGCCCACAAGCGGATGAATGAGCAAAGCGTTGAGAGCCGCCTCTTCATCACCGTCGCGGCCCGCCTTGACGGTATAATTCTCGTATTTTTTAACAACGGTCATAAGACCTATTATATGGTCGTTCTTCACTTCGCCCACGGGCACGGCAACAGCGCCGTTCTTGCCGACATGAGCGGCAACTTCAATAACATCGTCCGGCTTCAGGAACGGGAGAGTATCGCCGTTTTTAATGTTGACAACCTGAAGGTCACCCGTATCATTTGCTATGGAATTGATAAGATTTACGGCAACAAGTGAATATTTATGCCCACCGCGCTTGTCAAGAAGAGCGGGTTTTACATAAAGACCTTCGTCGCTGTACATTTCAAGAAGCTGTTCCTCAATCTCCATGCATACCTGCGCGCGGGATTTTTCGCCCTCAAGAAGATGCTTAAGCTTTGCGTTCCTGCAATAATAGTACTGAAGATATGAAGAGGGAATGGCGTGAATCGCCCTTAGTGTTTCAAGTGAAAAACCGTCGTCTTTTATATTTGCCATAACCTTGGGGGTAAAGCCTTCGCCGATAAGCTTGTCAATAAGCTCTTCTCCGTTGACCCTGACGCTTGTCATCCAGCTGAGGTGGTTAAGACCGACATATGTGTAATCCATCTCTCCGACATCATCTTTGACATCGTCTATCATATCAATGGGAACATTGCAAAGGCCGATGCACTTGACGTTGGTGTTGTTAAGGACAAATTCCGTAATGATACCGCTGGGGTTTGTGAAATTGATAAGCCACGCGTTCGGGCAGACAGCTTCGATTCTGTCACAGATATTCTTAATAACGGGAATCGTTCTCTGCGCCTTGAAAAAGCCGCCTATACCCGTTGTCTCCTGACCGATAAGGTTATACTTAAGAGGTATCGTCTCATCAAGATGGCGGCAGGGCAGTTTGCCCACACGGATTTGGGTAACGACAAAATCCGCGCCCTCAAGGGCAGCATCAAGATCATCCGTAAGCATAGTTTCACAATCAACGCCGGCTGCCCTGAGCATTCTTATGCAAAGGTTGCCGACAATGGTCCTTTTGCGCTCGTCAATATCCATAAAGGAAATTTTCTTAAGCTTAAGCGAATCCTGCGCTTTCAGAAAACCGTCTATAAGCTCGGGGCAGTATGTGCTGCCTGAACCGATAACCGCAACATTAATTTCTTTCATAACACACCTCTCTGTTTTAATAAGGTAAGCGCAATACAAAACCTGCGCTTATATATTACTGATAATCCTGTAAAATCCAGTTGACGCAGCCCGTAACCGGCAGGTCTGTAAGCTTTATAAATTTCAGCTTTCTGCCGCATTTTTCCTGAGCAAGAGTCTTAAGCATATCAAGATACACCTTATTGTCAAGCTTGACATTGATTGAACCCGAAAGAACAACTTCTATTTCGTCCCCGTCAAACTGAAGCTCCCTTGCAACTGCCGCAATGGAGCAGGCGCCTCTCTGAGCCATTTTTTCGCAATATTCCAGGCAACGCTTATCGCCCGCTTTTGCCGCCTCAAAGAAGAACGCTATCATCTGCCTGATGTACTGCCTGCAATCCTCAGACTCGTATTTCTCAATCAGCGTAAGTACCTCTTTTTTGTCATTAAAGCCGTATTCTTTCATAACCATATCGGTCAGAAGTGTCTTTTCAAGGCCGAGGAAGAGTTCGTCATAAATGAAGCTGAAGGCTGTTGTAACAATATTTTCACCGCCGGAAATATCGCCGGAAAAATAACCCAAACCCATAAGCTGGAGCATGGTGCCGTTTTTGTCAATACCGTTACAGCAAACGCCCGTGCCGCAATTGTAACCGATTGCTCTGCCTGTCTGACTGCCTGCCTTGATAACGATAAATCCGTCGTTAAAAATCTCAAAATTCTTAAGGCCCTTATCCTTGAGCAGTTCACACATTGCGTCGTGCTGATAAGGGTGGTCAATACCCGCAAGACCCATAAGGGTAAATGCGATAGCGTCCTTTTTTAACCCCGACTTATTGCAAAGCGTCTCAATCCCCTGCATGATAATCTCACTTGCGCCCTGAAAACCGGTTGCAAGGTTTTCGTGGTTACTGCCGGGGCCTTCATGAAAGGCAAGCATTTTTTTGCTTTCATCGAAAAGGGCGAATGCCGTTTTTGTTCCGCCGCCGTCAACTCCGATATAATATTTCATATTCAATCAATCTCCGTTATGTTAATGAATAAGCCGGATTATTCTCCGACTTGCGTGCTGACAGATGATGTAAGAAAGTCATCCGGGTTAAAACAGTCCTCGCACACTTCTTCAAGGCAGAACTGCCCGCGGCGGTACGGCTCGCGGTCAATCCACATGCCGCTCGTAAAATCCGGGAAAGGAACGGCGCTTGAACCCAAAGCTATTGACTGTTCGCTAAGAACCGTCACAGCCATCCAGGTCGCCGCGTCGTAAACATCAATCGGCGGCTGAGCGTCAAGCTTAACGCTCTCGACAAAAGCGGAAAGAACAAGAAAGTCCATACCGCCGTGACCCCCTGCGTGAATGCCGTCTTTACGGTACTTCTTCCACAGCGGGTGATCGTATTCTTCAAGATATTTGTCAAATTTTTCGGGGTCATGCCTCCAGCCGCCGGCGTGCGGAGTGCTGTCTTCAAGGTAGATACTGTCCCCGTCTTCCATATAAACACCCTTGGTGCCCTGAACTCTGTAAGCTCTTGAATAGTTTCTGGGCGTCGAGCAGTCGTGAGTTAAAACGACCGTTTCACCGTTAGCGCATTTTATCATTGTTGTCACAACATCGCCCTGGTTAAAGGCGTAATCGGCAAGGTCATAGTCCTCGCCTTTGTTTTCCTTAATCCATTTGTTAAGTCCCCTTGATTTTGACGCCATTGAAACAAGAGAGACATAACGGTTTTTGCGGTTGATGCCGAGCATTTTTGAAATCGGTCCGAGCTGATGCGTTGGATAAAGCTCGCCGTTACGCATCTGGAAATTATAAAGGCGGCCGTGGCGGTTCTCTCTGCCAAGGCAGATTTCATCCCTCAAATCGTGCTCATAGCCGCCCGCCAGGTGCACAAGCTCGCCGAAAAGACCCTTTTTCATCATATTGAAAAGCGCCATCTCTTTTCTGTCATAGCAGCAGTTTTCAAGCAGCATGCAGAATTTGCCGGTCTCTTCGCTCGCCCTTACCATCTGCCAGCATTCTTCAACGCTCGCCGCTCCACCGACTTCCATGGCGCAGTGCTTGCCCGCTCTCATGGCGTCAATTGCAATACGCGCATGAGTTATCCACGTGGTGTCAATCATAACGGCGTCAATATCGTCACGGGCAAGAAGCTCCCTGTGATTCAGATAAACGTCCGGATGAACGCCGGTTTTTTCAAAAACTATTTCATCGCCCTTTCGGGCTCTGTCTTCATACTTATCGCAAACGGCAGGCACGGTAACGCCGTCACACTCAAGCAATTCGCCGAGCATACCGGTGCCCCTTCCGCCAAGGCCGATAAATCCGATTCTGACGGTTTCTTTCATCTTAAACTCCAAAGTATAAATATTCCGAAAATACCGATTGATTATACAATATCCCTCTCTTTTATGTCAAGGAAAAAAGATTTTATCACTTCAAAAACGCAGATATATTTCTCCGCCATTTTTTGAGGTAGATTATAACCGCCTTTGTTAAAACAAAGTCATACATTACAAAAGCAAAAGCTCCCATACCCAAAAGGATGGGATACGCCCACACTCCGAAGCGCTCCGTTTCATCAATGGAAATACCCATAAGGTTAATAAGCAACCAGTATGAGGCAATCATTGTCACAAGGAACACCGCAACTTTCAAAAGCAAACCGGTAATTTTGCCGGTATGCCCTTCGATTGCCGACTTTAAAATCGGATAATAGCCGAAAAAAGCGAGGTACATTGCCGCCACCTCTTTATCGGGTACAAGAAAAATGCCCAGAAGAGCCACGGCGGCATAGACGGCAAAAGCCCATTTCTTGCCGATTTCAATAACAATTATCACAAGCAGCGCGCCTGCCGCCGCCGGCAGAGCATAGGTCATAAAAGGTACAAGCGCCACACAAATCATCACAGCAAGCGAAAGGGCGGCAATAATACCGCCCAAAGCACATTTTTTTGTCTGTTTCATTTTTCCCTCAGCAACATTCAATCAAATCGCCGCCCATGCATTCACAGCATGAATCAAGCACCATTAACCCGCAACATAAATCACAGCAGTCGTCATCGCACATAGATGTTCTTCGGACCCTTTTTGCACGGCTTGTATTGTAACCGCCGCTTCTTTGGCGGTTGATTTCGTCAAAAGCCGCGCGATATGCGGAATTTGACGGTTCCATTGAAGCCGCCTTTGAAAAGTGCTCCGCAGCGTCGTCCAGCCAGCCCTTTTGGCGAAGAAGCGTACCTTTGAGATAATGCCACTGCGCATCGCGTGACGAAAGCGGGATGCCGTCAAGAAGAACCTGGGCATCCTCAAACCTTCCTTCATTGATTCTCGCCCTTATATCATCGTACTCTCCATATGAAGAACCGCCCGTATAGGACGAGTCATAAGAGCTCTTTTTACCTGTAAACGGATTTGCTCTCCTTTTGAATGAGCCGGAGTTGTCATTCGATGCAAGATTCATGATGATACTGTCATACGCGTCATTAATCTCCTGAATTTTAGAAGCGTTATTTTCATACCTGAGCGCAAGTGTGCGGTATGCCGCGTCAACCTGCGCACGGTTTGCAGACTGGGGCACCCCGAGAACAAGGTAAGGATTAATCATTTTTCACACCCTTTTCAGAGATGATGTTTTCCATTTTCGCTTTTATTCCCAATGTAAAAATATTGTTAAGCAACTCGCCGCAGCGCTTAACGTTAAGCTCTTCAAACGCTTTCGTAATTTCAACTTGTATCAGATTAAACGACCACTCATAGCTTTTGTTGACCTTTTGGCGATTTTCGGGGGTATACGGTCCGAATTTGATGATATACGGGTTAAAATTCCTTTTTTTCGAGTCGTCCTTATAGTCATCCGCGGCATCGGATAAATAGACGAACCTTGCGAGCATATAACCCAGGCGGTAAAGAGTATCACGTCGGCTTTCATCAACAAGGGCAAAAATGCTGCCGAGCGTATGAGCGCTCGGGTGAGCGGCGGCATCAGCGGAAACATCTTTTTCATTTTCCGTTTTTGCCTGCAGCTGCATACCGTTAAAAATAATCTCTTCAATCTCAGGCGAAATCCTTTTGGCTTTTATGTGCATAAGCCATATCGGCAAAAAGCAAACGGCAGCCGCAATTTTGCGCCAAAGCCCCTTATCTTTGAGGTTGTCAAGCAGTTTATAATAAAGCGTTATTATCACCGCCGCAGCTATGTCGCCAAGGTCAACACTGCCGTTACAGTTTAAACACTTTTTCGTCGGATTAAAATGGCAGCGGCTTTTTTTGAAAGAACATTCATTTTCGCTCAAAGCAATTTTAACAAGAGCGGCAACGGTAAAATCGTAACTGAGCAGAAGACAGGCCAAAGGAGAGTAGTCCCTGCACAACCGTTTACAAAGCGAGCAGTAAACCCCGCGATAAAACTCATATTCTTTTATTTTAAGCTCGGGCTTGTATATTCTGACATAACCTATCATTAGTTTTCACCTTACCGTGAACTGATTTTATCACATAAAATGATTAAATCAATGAACAGTGTGTAAATATTATAAGCTGTTTGTTTATTCATATTTTGAATAAAATTCGGCAAGGTAATCTATCATATCGCTCACAAGCATACCGCGCTGTGAAAGCTTTGCGGCAACCTCGTCTGCACACCTGCCGTGAAGATAAACGGCAATACAGGCGCACTCATACGGATCCATTCCCTGGGCAAGCAGTGACACCATCATACCGGAGAGCAAATCTCCGCTGCCGCCCTTCGCAAGACCCGAGTTGCCGGTCGTGTTGATATACACCCTGCCTTCGGGGCTGCACACAACGGTATTTTCTGTTTTCAGAACAGTTATTACTCCGTAAGAAGCGGAAAATGTAAGCGCCGTTCCGACGGTATCGGCGAGGATTTCATTTATCTGCTTGCCGCAAAGGCGGCTCATTTCCCCGGGATGGGGAGTAATAATAACGGGTGCCTTCGTTTTTTTCAAAACTCCGGTATCGGCGCTCAAAGCGTTCAAAGCGTCTGCGTCGACCACAAGCGGTATCTCCGCTTTTTGGGTAACCATTTGAACGGTGCGCACCGTGTCTTTGTTAACTCCCATACCGCATCCGATAAGCAGCGCCGACGCCGACGACGCCTGTCTGATAATTTCTTCCCCCGCTTCGCTGTCAAAGGTCCCTTCAGCGTTTGGTTTAACAGGCACAAAAACCGCTTCGGTAAGTTTTGAAACAATCGGTATGTATGCTCCGGAAGGAAAAACAAGCTTAACAAGTCCCGCTCCGCTCCTGAGCGCGCCCGACGCCGCGATGCATGCGGCACCCGGCATTTTTTCACTGCCGCAGGCTAAAAGCGCCGTGCCGTAGGTTCCCTTGTGTGAAACCGGCAGGCGGGGCGGGAGCATTTTTTTGACTTTGCTGTCGTTTAAAGGAGCAAAATCAACCCCTCTTTTAACGGCGTTACATTCCGCCGAATACATATGTTTTGCAGTATCGATATAAATTAGAATCACCCCGGATTAATTAATCATAAAGGGCGGTGTACAAAAGCCTACACCGCCCTTTCGGTTTTGATAGATATTTTTCTGATTAAATGGAGTCGAGTGAATCGTACATACTCATCATGGGCATAAGAAGCGAAATAACCATCGTGCCTACAATGCCCGCCATAACAACGATGATAATCGGTTCAAGAGCGGCTGTCATCGCCTCGGTCGCCGACTGAACTTCCTGGTCATAATAGTCGGCAGAGCGGTCGAGCATGGCCGTAAGATTACCGGTTTCTTCACCGATTCTGGTCATATGAAAGACCATCGGCGGGAAAAGCTTTGTGCCTTCAATCGCTTCGGAAAGCGCGGTACCCTGAGCCACCTCAGACTTAATGGACGCCATCGCTTCTTTATAATAGACATTTGTCATTGTATCGGAGCAGATATCAATGGCATCTATCATCGAAATACCGGTTGAAATAAGGGTCGAAAGCGTTCTCATCATGTTTGAGCAGGCGGTTCTCACCGTAAGATTACCGACAAGCGGAGCTTTAAGCTTGATTTTATCAACAAGATGAAGGCCGAAAGTGGTCTTTTTGAACATCTTGAAAGCCACAACAAGCACAACTATGGCCAAAATAATAAGAATGTAATGAGCTTTGAAAAAGTCGGAAGCGTTAACAATGAACTGCGTCAGCGGCGGAAGCGAACCGCCCAGAGAGCCAAGGAAATCCTGGAACTTGGGAACGATAAAACTGAGCATGAAGACGATAACCGCAACAACAATAATGCCGAGAACGATGGGGTACATTGTCGATTTTTTGACAAGGGCCTTCATCTTTGTATCTTTTTCAAATTTCTCAGCCATTCGAGTGAAAGAAATCTCAAGTGAACCGGATTCTTCACCGGCAGCTATCATAGTCACAAAAATATCGGGAAAAACCTTCGGGAAGTCAAGCATCGCCTCATTCATTGATGAACCGCCCTCGATTCTCATACGGCAGCCGACAATTGCATCTTTAAGCATTTTATTTTCTGTCTGTTCGCCGAGCATTTCGAGCGCCTCCGACATACTTACGCCGGCGGACAGAATCGACACCATCTGGCGGCAAAACAGCGACATATCCTTAGGTGTCGGCTTTTTTTGAAGAAAGCTGAGAGTGATTGACGAGTTCATCGCCGTCTGCGCTTCAACCTTTAAGGGCGTTATGCCCTTGGCTTTAACTTTGGAAATAGCTTCTTCTTTATTCTCCGCCTGCACGGTACCTTTGACTTCTTTGCCCTCTTCGTTAAGAGCAGTATAGATAAAATTGGACATTTACAAATCCTCCGATTATGAAGCTTAACTGTGTCTGCCAACAAACGAGTGCGTTATATGATGACCTTCCTGCCCATTATCTCCCTGTCCTGAGCAAATTTAACAGCATTATCCGCCGATATTTTGCCGCGGGCATAAAGGTCATAAATTGCGTCATCCATAAGCTGCATACCCTGCTTTTTGGATGTCAGCATAGTGTTGGGAATCTGATATGTTTTGCCCTCGCGTATGAGTGAACGCACGGCGTTGTTGCAGAACATAACCTCGCACGCAACCACACGGCCGGCGCCGTCGGCACGGGGAATAAGTTGCTGTGAAACAACTACCTCAAGCGCCTCGGCAAGCTGCGACCTTATCTGCTGCTGCTGATGGGGATTGAAAGAGTCGATAATACGGTCAACCGCGCCCGCAGCGCTGACGGTATGAAGGGTTGACAAAACAAGGTGTCCGGTTTCAGCCGCGCTGATAGCGGTTGAAATTGTCTCACTGTCACGCATTTCGCCAAGCAGAATAACATCAGGGTCCTGACGCAAAGCGGCGCGAAGGCAGGAGGCAAAAGACGTAGAGTCCGAACCGACCTCACGCTGGTTAATTAACGAACGGCCTTTGTCATATATGTATTCAACAGGCTCTTCGATTGTCAGAATATGATAATCGTGCCTGTTATTAATCTCCTGAACAATTGACGCCAATGTGGTTGACTTACCGCTGCCGGTGATACCGGTAACAAGGATCAGGCCCCTCTTTTTGTCACACATTTCAAGAAGCCCCGGCGGAAGGCCAAGAGTGTTAAACGCCGGAACACCCTTTGAAAGCAGACGCACCGCCAAGGCGACATTGCCGCCTTCATGGTAAACATTGCACCTCATACGGGTACCGGAGCAGGTGTAGGCAAAGTCAACTTCGCCCTTTGTTTTCAAAGTCTCTTTACGGACATCATTCAAAATACTGTAGGCTATTGACTGCGCTTCTTCCGCAGTCAGCGCACCCTCGACAATCGGCCGGATATCACCATGAAGACGCATTGAAGGCGCATAACCTGTACAAATATGTATATCAGACGCTCTGGCTGCAGCGGCGGTACTGACAAGTTCCTCAAATGAGCGCATAGAACTCCCCCATTTTCGTAGATAAATCCATTGGGTATTATATTACAAAAAAAAACGAATGTCAAATTAATTTCTTGAGCACAAACAGATGTTGATATGTTTCAAGATTTGAGACAAAATCAGGCGGAAAAGATGCCTCCGTTATGAGTGTGGCAAATCCCCTTATATTCTGTCCATACCGGCAAGGAAACTTTCCCTCTCATATTGCAACACAAGATTATCGTAGTTGAAAAATTTCACATATTTTACAATTTGGCTATACATAGACCGTTCCATAAGTGAATCAAATTGCCTGCGTCTGCTTTCGTCCGCAACAATGTAAAAATCAGCGCGGAAATCCTGCAATTCATAAAACTTATCCAAAGAGTTCGATATATTTGTTGAATGCTCAACCTCGTAAAATCTGCAAGGCATTTTTCTTTCATTAAACCAGATAACATCCACCGTCTTTGCTCTTCTTGTAATGCTCTCATAAGTGAATGGCGGAAGCTCCGTTTCCGTTGTTATCTCAAATAAACGCTTTTCAAGGAACAAACGATTCTTATCCTGATTCGGAACATATGTGCTGAAATTATGCATATTTCCGAGCTCGACTATCATGCCCTGATAATATGAGTGTGTAAAGGCATCCTCACTGTCCTTGTTATTTTCCCGGATATCAAACTTTCTGAGTACCTCTTTCTTAAAATCCGTAAGTGCCCAAAGTCCCGGTTTTATCCTGAAAAACTCATCGTTTTCTTGAACAATTCGTCTTACGCTCGCCTGAGGTGTCTTTGTTTTCCACGCATTGAAATTTATCATGCAATTCAATTGTTGAAATGTAGCGTATCCGCCGTTATTCTTCATGGTTTCAATGACTTGCTGTTTCTGAGTCATATATATACTCCTATCTGACATGCCCCTGAATCACACTGCTGAAAAGAGTCTATATCGTCCAAGGTCGAGATGGTGGCATTTTCTGCTTCATAAAGCAATTATCTCTCACCCTCTGACAATTGTATGATGTATCTCATTATATTCTAAACCTCGAACAAATACAATACCGCAAAACGAATGAATTTTTAATAAAAGTTTACTTAAGTGTTTTATTTTATGTTTATAAGTGTTATAATCGGATAAATACAGACTTTTCGGAGGAAACAAAATGAGTTATATTCAAAATGTAATCAACGCAGTTGCGAAGAAGCATTCTTCTGAACCGGAATTTGTTCAAACGGTGACCGAGGTTCTTTCTTCTCTTGAACCCGTTGTCAATCAGCACCCGGAATATGAAAAAGCCGGCCTTCTTGAGAGAATGGTTGAGCCCGAAAGAGTTATAACCTTCAGAGTCACCTGGGTTGACGACAGCGGCAATGTCAATGTAAACACAGGCTACAGAGTTCAGTTTAACGGCGCTATCGGTCCTTTTAAAGGCGGCCTGCGCTTTCACCCGTCCGTTTATATCGGCATAATGAAGTTCCTCGGTTTTGAACAGACCTTTAAAAACAGCCTGACCGGTCTGCCCATAGGCGGCGCCAAAGGCGGCTCCGACTTTGACCCGAGGGGCAGGAGCGACGGTGAAATAATGCGTTTTTGCCAGGCGTTCATGACGGAGCTTTACAGACACATCGGTCCGGATGTTGATGTGCCGGCAGGTGATATAGGTGTCGGTGCCAGAGAAGTCGGATACCTTTACGGTCAGTATAAAAGAATTAAAGGCTCCTTTGAAAACGGCGTTTTAACCGGCAAGGGGCTCGCTTACGGCGGTTCTCTCATAAGACCCGAGGCCACCGGATACGGCGCGGTTTACTACACACAGGAGGTGCTAAGGCACTTCGGTGAAGATATCAAGGGCAAAACGGTTGCTCTGTCCGGATTCGGCAATGTTGCCTGGGGCGCGGCAAAAAAGATCGCGCAGCTCGGCGGCAAAGCGGTCACAATCTCCGGCCCGGACGGATATATATATGACCCCGACGGAATCGTAACAGATGAAAAGATAGACTATCTTCTTGAGATGAGGGCGAGCGGCAGAGACAAGGTCAAGGACTACGCCGACAAATTCGGCGTTGAATTCTTCGCCGGTCAGAAGCCGTGGGGCGTTAAGGTCGACATCGCCATGCCCTGCGCCACTCAGAACGAAATAGGTATGAAAGAAGCGGAGCAAATCGCCGAAAACGGCGTTCCGTATTACATTGAAGTTGCCAATATGCCCACAACCAACGACGCTCTCGCCTTCCTGAAAGAAAACTGCAAAGCCGTCGCGCCGTCAAAAGCCGTTAATGCAGGCGGCGTAGCGACTTCCGCTCTCGAAATGAGCCAGAACTCCATGAGATACAGCTGGACCGCTCAGGAGGTTGACGAAAAGCTGCATTCGATTATGGTCAACATTCATGACTCCTCAGCCGCCGCCGCCGAGCAATACGGCTTTGGCTATGATCTTGTCGCCGGCGCTAATATCGCGGGCTTTGTCAAGGTTGCAAACGCCATGATGGCTCAGGGGCTCATCTGATTAATTTTTGTCTTTCGTCCACACAATAAGCACAAATACAGCGATGATCAGCGCGGGGATATAATATACAAAACATGAGAAAATACTGTTTGTCATAATCCCCGCAGCCTTATCGGGATTTCTGAAAAACTGAATAATCGAGGGGCTTGTGTTATTAACCGCATGCATTATCGCCGCGGGCCATATACTGCCGGTTCTGACAGTCAGAAAAGTGAGCAGAATGCCTGTAACAATACAGATAAAACACATTGCGGCAAAGCCCGCAAAAGGATACCCTATGTAGCTTTTGCCGAAGTTATGCCCTGCATATGTCAGCGGCCAATGCCATATGCCCCAGATTATTCCGCCGAAAACAACGCCCTTCACCTTTCCGAAAAGCTTTATCATTTTCGGCATCATATAACCCCGCCAGCCGAGTTCTTCGCCAAGACCGCCGACCGAAAAGAACACCCCGGACACTATACCCATCAGCGGATATATATACGCTGTACGGACATCGGAATCAACGGCGCTGAAATACTCCCTGTCAAAGCACCCGGGCTGAAGAACAATTTTGAGAAGATTGCCGAGTTCAAAATATATCCACGGCAGTAAAACGGCAATTATATAAAAAACATATTTCCTGTTTTTAAGGTCAATACCGAGCATCATCGAGCCATCGCCGGAAAAAGCGTGACCCTCTTTGGTGATAAATCTCGTAATAATCATACCCAGAGCGGGGCAGAGCATACCGAAGGTGGTCACAAAATTTGCCGCTCCTGCGGAGCCGTCTGCAAAATCAATTGATATGTCCGACAAATTCAGCGCAAAAACGGCGGACCATGACAAAGCAAATGTTATGAAAAGATAAATCAGAAGATTTTTAAGCAAAAGCTTTCTTTCATTTCCGGCTTTTTTATCAGTCATAGTCTGCCTCCCTGTTTTTGTTGAGCCGGCATGTTAGCCTGTACGAAAGGTAAAAAAACGCAGATGAAATCACGGGCATAAGAACCGCAGTTACATTGATTTCAAAATCATGGGTCTTTGCCCATTCAATAAAATCAAACAAATCAAAATTCCCCAAAGCGTCTATATTACCGAAGAATAAATATGCGATAACAAGAAGAAACAGAAATTCAAGCAAAGCTGTTTTGACTGTTGTCGCTTTTTTGCTGCCGATTGTAATAAAAAACGGAAGTTCAACCCCGGCTATAAGTATTGACGCGCTTGAAAAAATTATCAGAAACGAAGTGAGGACTTCAATCAAAGAATAAAAACTGTTGTTCCCGGCAAATGAAGAATAGATTGTGCACCATATTATTTCAGCCGAAAGCAGGGCATAGACCGTAACGCCCGTAAAAATATATTTTGAAGCGATTAGGGTGTTTTTGCCGAGCGGAAGAGATTTAATCACAGCCTGTGTCTGCTTTTTTTCATCACCCGCAATAAGGGCTTTTGTCCATGCAGAAGGGATGCCTATGCCGGCAAACACCAGCAAAGCCGGAAACACCCACATAAGCGCGTCATATGTATAGCCTTCGGAGTTTTCGTTGTCACCGCCGGGCAGAACAATACGCAAAACAGCAAACAGCACGGTGAGCGCGAGAATAATATAAACGATTTTTTTTGCTTTCACCGCAAGGTAATCCTTATACAGCAGTCCGCCCATTAAGCCACACCTCTCTTTCTTAAGGCAAGCCGGGTCGAAACGAACCATGATACGGCGGCGACCGCAAAAGCTGAAATCGCAAAAGCGGCAGGGTGTTCTTCAAAAGCTTTTATCACAGCGTTCACAAACCTTGCCATGCCGCTTACATCACCGCTTGTCAGCGCGTTAATAATACTCTTAATTTTGACCGCAAAGAATATGATCCCCGCCGTAAGGGGCGGAATATACACCGAATACAGCGGCGGCACACCGGCATAAATCACCGTATTCGTTAACGACATACCTATCATTACACAGGCGGAAATTGAAACAAGCAGCGAAATACATTTTGAAAACACCATTATATCCGAAACACACGAAATAACTCCCGCCGCAGCAATATCAATAATAAGACCCGACGCAAGAAACAGCATGGCGGTTACAAATTTTGACATTACTCTTTTCCCTGTAGTTGTCGGCAAAGAAGCGGCGACTTTATAAAATGAAGCTGTCTTGTCGTCGGCAAACGAATCCGCAATGTTTCCGGCACAGACAAGCGGCAAAAGCATAAAAAACATAACAGCGATTTTAACCGACATTGTTATGTCAAACCCCGCTTCCTCCATACCGGACACAGCCGGTCTGAGGTTTCCGTAATTAACGCTCAGGACAAACATCAAGCCAACTGCCATCACTCCGGTTATTATGAAGGCGAATGTTTGAAACTGCTTTTTAAGGCAGTATAAATCTTTGATTATAAGACCTTTCATATTGTTATGCCTCATCCGGCAACGCCGGTTTTAACTCGGTTTACATAGTTTATCATTATTTCTTCGAGCGTTGCTTTCTCCGTAATTATTCCCGGATAAAGCTTTTTGCACGAATTAGCGTCATTGACGAGAATTTCCGCGCCGTAGGCGCTTTGATTTTTATACACAATAAAAGATTCGCTTATTTTCTCCGCCTCTTTGTTTGAGCATTTGAGCATGGCGTGCTTTTCAAGAATATCATCTTTATTACCCGCGAGAACAATTTTTCCGCCGTCTATGAAAACAACCTCATCGGCTATTCTTTCAAGGTCCCCCGTAATATGTGAAGAAAGCAGAATAGTATGGTCTTCACACATTTCAAACTCTCTGAAAATCTGCATAATTTCATTTCGCACTATCGGATCAAGTCCGCTTGTCGGCTCGTCCATAACAAGCAGCTTGGCGTTATGTGAGAGCGCGGCGGCAATCTGAAGCTTCATCCTCATCCCGCGTGAAAAAGCGCCGCATTTTTTGTTTGACGGCAGAGAGAATTTTTTCAGATTGTCAAAAAAGGTTTCTTCACTCCAGTTTTTATAGGAGTTTTTAAGAATTGTGTTTATCTGCTTTGCGGTGAGAAATTCGTGAAAGCCCATTTCATCAAACACCACGCCAACATCTTCTCTCAAATGACAGCGCTTGCCGTCAACCGGTTGCCCGAAAAGATAAACCTCACCAGAATCCCTGCCGATAATATCAAGCAGAATGGAAATCGCGGTTGTCTTGCCCGCGCCGTTCTGACCTATGAAGCCGCACACACTGCCCTGCGTCACGGCGAAAGATATGCCGTCAAGTTTAAAATCACCGTAATCCTTCGCAACATTTTTAAATTCAATCACATTTTCAGCCATCGTTTTTCTCCATATAAACTAATTTCAAAGTCTGCTCCATTTCATCAAAGCTTATTCCGCCGACAGATGCCATATCGACCGCTTTTTCGAACAGCTCCTGAATTGAAAACAGCAGGTTTTCCCTGACCATCTCCGGATTCATACCTTTCACAAAACATCCTTTGCCCTGAACGTTTACTAAATAGCCGTCCCTTTCAAGGTCTTCGTAAGCCCTTTTTGTGGTGATGATGCTGATTTTCAGCTCCGCGGCAAGCGCTCTCATTGACGGCAGAGCCTCCCCGTCGGATAAAACGCCGGACATAATCTGAGCTTTTATCTGGTCATAAATCTGCTCATAAATGGGCTTCCCCGACAAATTGCTGATAATAATATTCATATATACCTCACTGTGCGCATCAGTGTATATATACACTATATACAGTTATTTTCTTTTTGTCAATAGTTTCATAGATATTTTTTGAAAAACTGGTATTATTCATGCAAATAATCCCCCGTCATTGACATACCCGCCCTGTTTCTGTTAAGATGTGACCGCTGAGAAAAGATATTTCCTGAATGAAAGTGAGACAAATGATGTTTTCCCGTGTTTTGAAAATCGACGGCTTTTTTGACGATTATCTTCGTATAATCATGCAAAAACAGCTTCTTGACACTGAGCTCTGGCAAAAGTGCGTCAATGTCTTTTCGTCCGGTATTGACGATAACGACCGCGGCTGGCGCGGCGAATACTGGGGTAAGATGATGAGGGGCGCCTGCCTTGTTTACTCCGTTACGCGCTCACCCGAGCTTTACGGCACGCTCACCCAAGCCGTGAAAGGGCTTCTTGAAAAGCAGGAAAAAAGCGGCAGAATCAGCTCGTACAGCGTCGAAAACGAGTTTTTCGGCTGGGATATATGGGCGCGCAAATATGTCATGACCGGTCTTCAGCATTATTTGGATATATGCGATGACCCCGCTTTTTCACAAAGGATAATGAAGGCGCTTGTCGCCCACGCTGACTATATAACAGAGCATATAGGCGAAGGAAAAATCAACATTCTTGACACCGGCCTTTACTGGGGCTCTGTCAATTCCGCAAGCATCCTCGAACCCTTTGTACGCCTTTATGCCGACACAAAAAACACCGGATACCTTGATTTTGCCGAATATATAATAAAATCCGGCGGATGCGCTCAGGGGAATCTGATTCACTGCGTCAACGAGGGTAAGGCGCCGTTTGAATTCCCCGAAACAAAGGCTTATGAAACGATGAGCTTTTTTGAAGGGCTTTTAGCTTATTATGAAGTTACCGGCAAAAAAGAATACCTTGACTGTGTCATAAAATTCACAGACAGCGTTCTTAAGACAGATTATACCGCAATCGGCTCATGCGGCTGCACACATGAGCTGTTTGACAATTCCACCGTCAAACAGACTGAGCCGAGTGATAAAATAATGCAGGAAACCTGCGTCACCGTAACGCTTATGAGGCTTCTTACCCGTCTTTTCAATGTAACAGGCGGCAAAAAATATATAAATGCCTTCAGAAAAAGCGCGCTCAACGCCCTGTCCGGGGCGCTGAATATAAACGGATATGAACAGTACGGCATGGAAAAGAAAGTTTTTCTTCCCGGAATGGTTTTTGACAGCTACTCCCCTGTCTGCGACGGGTCAAGGGCAAGGGGAATCGGCGGTTTCAAGCAATTTGCTAACGGTTCATATTTCGGTTGCTGCGCATGCATCGCGTCGGCGGGATTCGCTCTTTATCCGCTTATGTGCGTCACGGAAAAAGGCGGCACGATAAGCGTCAATTATATTGAATGCGGCGAATATGAAACATCTGTCGGAGACAATACCGTTCGCATTTCCGTTTCACCGGGCAAAATCAAAATAACCGCCCCCGAAGACCTGCGTTTTACGCTTAAGCTGACTGGGGGAGATAATTACACACGTATTACAGCGGGAAAAGAAAAAGATATTGCCGGGGAAGGCGGTTATTATATTTTCAACAGTATCGGCAACGGAGATTCGATAGAATTTGTCACCGAACCGCTGTTTAAAGAGGAAACGATTAACGGCAAGAGCACCTTTAATTTCGGCGGATATGCTCTTGCCGCAGATACGGCAAAAACCCCGGCGTATAAACCGGGTGAAAAGATAATGTTTACACGAGATGAAAACGGCGCTGTTACATATGAAGCTCTCTCCCCTCATGAGGGCGAACAAATACGCATAAGCGTTAATACTGAAAAAGGCAATCTCATCCTTACCGATTACGCAGCGGCAGGTCAGGACGGAAAAAGTCTTGTCACCGTGTGGTTCTGAGGAAACGCTTCGGTTTAATCAGCGTTTCCCTAAAAAAAGGAGGCAAAAAATGTTTGCAGGCAAAAAGAAAGCCGTCACGTTCAGCTATGACGACGGCGTAACGCAGGACAAAAGGCTTATCGAAATTCTCAACAAATACTCTCTTAAATGTACCTTTAACATCAATTCCGCTCATTTAGGCACATCAAACTCACTTTTCATTGACGGAGTAACCGTCGCTCACTGCAAGCCGAAGCCGGAGGAAATAAAAACCATATACTCAGGCCATGAGATTGCCGGGCACACTCTGACCCATCCCCTGCTGACAAAGCTCAGCGAAGAGGAAATTATAAATCAGGTTGAACAGGACAGGCTCCGTCTTTCGGAATATGCAGGTTATGAGGTTGTCGGCTTTGCCTACCCCTGCGGCGGCAAAAACTATGACAGCAGAGTTTCCGAAATCATCAGAAACAATACAGGAGCGAAATACTGCCGGACGATAGAAAGCAACGCTTCTTTTGAACCGCAAAAAAATCTTTATGAATTTAAGCCCTCTGTCTATCACATGGACTTTGAAAAATTGTTCGACCTTGGCAGAAGATTTCTTGAGCTTGAAACGGACACTCCCAAAATCCTGTATATATGGGGCCACTCATATGAGTTTGACGTTCACAACACCTGGGCGCAGTTTGAAGAATTCTGTAAAATGATAAGCGGAAAAAGCGATATTTTTTACGGCACAAACAAAGAAGTTCTGCTCAGCTGAAAAAGGGCTTTAAATAAATAACCCGAAAAAATCCGGAAGACTTGAAAAAAGTCGGCTCCGGATAATTTTTCTTTGACAAATGGTATCGTATATAGTATCATAGATGATGCAAAGGGGAGTGAATGATTTGGGTGGAAATTTGGATAAGAAACTTGAAAAGTTGTATAGAAAGCCATTACCGAATGACATAACGTTCAATGAAATCACCGCTATAGCGGAACATTTCGGATGTATCATTGACTCAGGCGGCAATCATACCAAGATTGTGTATAAAGGCAGCTTTGCAAGAGTAATCCCGATTCCCCATCATGGAAAGACCGTTCAGGAAGCATATGTTAAACAGGTAAAAGATTTGATTGACAAGATCAGGGAGGAACAATCAAAATGAAATACGCATTCACAGTTAATCTCATGCAAGTTGAAGATCATGTATTCTGGGTTGCGGCAAGTTCTGCATTGGAAGGTTGTGTGGGGCAGGGAGAAACAGCTGAAGAAGCGATACACGAATTGGAAATTAATGAGAATGAATGGATTGAATCCGCTAAGAAATATGATATTCCGGTTCCTGAAATTCATGCGCAAAAAGTACTGGAATACAGCGGAAAATTTACGGTTCGCACAGCCCGCAGCACTCATCAGATCGCAGCAGAACGCGCAAAAAGCAATGGGATCAGTCTAAACCAATATGTGAATGATGCTATCGTAGCAGCTAACTCAAGATCGGTGTGAAAGCATGAAAAAGGGCTTTAGGGAAACGCTGATTAAATCGGGGTGTTTAGAACGGCGAGCAGGTTTTTCGACTGATGAAGTCGAAAAATTGCAGAAATAATTTGTTTATTTCAAGATTTGAGACAAAATCAGGCGGAAAATATGCCGCCGTTATGAGTGCGGCGATTTAATCAGCGTTTCCTTAGATAAATGACCTGAAAAAAATCCGGAGGACTTGAAAAAAGTCGGCTCCGGATTTTTTTATAATGAAGCTGTTTATTTACAGCTTCTTTTTCACAGCCGGAAGGGCTGTTTTTATTTTCTTGCGCCGCGTAAAGAGTAAATACGCTCGCTCAATTTGTGAAGGAAGTTTGTCAAGCGAACCTGAGAGCGTGACGGCTGCTCCGGCGCGGGCATATAGCCTATGCGAACAAGAATGTCGTCAAGCCTTTGACCGGCGCTTTTGTACGCGTCAAGGTCAACAACGGTGCTGTCAAGCATTGCGTCGCATTCATCCAGCAAAGCCGTCAGTTCTTCACGGTCTTTTGAGTTTAAAGATTTAAAATCAACTTCTTTACGCACCTTGGCGACAGTGTCTCTCATAGCAAAACCGCCCTGGCGCACCGTGTTAAACTGCGGAAATCTGTCGGGATAAGAATGGACTGAGGTGAGAGTGTCATCTGTCAGCAAAGCGATCGCAAGGCGGATGAAAACATCGTTGAACGCCGAGCCGATGTGCTCGCCGTACTGAAAATAGAAGGTTGTTTCGCATAAATAGCCTGTCGAAGCGTCAAGAGTGCGTGAGGGAGAAATGTGATTGCCGCCGCAGGTGCAATAGGTGTTCTTCTGCCTGTAATCAGCGGGCAAAGTTTCGTTTATGGGTACACTGTACGCTCCGGCGGAGGTGGAGTCCACCTGGATGATACCGTCGGCGTTGTATTTTTCCCACCCTTCAAAGAGAGGAAAGAACTTTCCGTCATAATTGACAAGGTCAAATATTTCTATGCCGGTGCTCTTTAGGTACAACAGATTGTCGCGTATATTTGCCTGAGCGGTATGCAGGAATTCAACCTCCCGGCGCACCTTCTCACGGCTACCGTCTGTCATATACCGCTGATAAAGCGTTTCATATTCGGAAGCGGGTGTCAGCGCCCACATACAAGAGGAATTGACAACAACCGGCTCCATAGCCTTCACCGCGCTGTCAAAGATATTATTCACAGCGCTTCTGGGCAACAGGCGGATAGCAAGGTTCAAAGCGTATGCCGCCGCGCTGTCACCGAGCAGGAAGGGGAAAAGATCGTGATATATGAACTCGTCGCTTTTGTTAAAACCGCTGCTGAAAATCTTGCCCAGAAGATATGAGCCGTCAAGCGCCGGAACGGCAAGCACTATGCGGTGAAGGTCTCCGGCAACTTCGTCGCGGTACCTTTCAATCATTGCGCCGGCAATGGTTGCGCCCTGGCTGACGGGAACAAGATTAACCTTGTCATGCCCGGTCTCTTCCTTAACAGTCTGAATATAGTTATACAGGTCATCCGCCAACGCAGAAATCGAGCCCAGGGAATCATATGAAAAGAAGAACAAATGATCCTCACCGGCTATTTCGGAATAACCTTTAAGCGGGAACTGGTTATAAATAAACTGCTTCTCCTCGGCAGAATAGCTTGCCATGCTTTGTTTATATACGGTGGGTCTTATGTTATAAAGGTGATTACCCTCGTTATCCTTGAAGTCTTTTTGAAACGCCTGAGTCACGACATTTCCGACAGCTTTTGACAGCCCGGCGTCTCTCTGCAAAGCAACGGTAGCCAAAAAAGGAGTCAAAAGCTTAACGGCATAGCGCATCAGATCCTTCGCGGTAAAATCCGCGTACAGTCCCGTTGCGAGCGCCATGGATTCAACTTTGTTGCCGTCATCGTCATACAGATAGACCGGCGACTGGAAGTTGCCGGGGATAAGGATAACCGGGCAGTATCCGCAATCGCCGCCGCAAGCAGCTCCGGTATCTTTTTGCTCTGCCGCCGCAAATGTTGCAAAAGAGCCAAGCAACAGCGTTAACGCAAGAATCACACTCAGGATTCTGCCGGATAAACGTTTCATAAAAAGCAGTTTCCTTTCAATTATAATTATTTATTAAAAGTTGTCTTTTTTAACCTTACGTTTATTTCTGCTCCCAAATAAGAGCATCGGGTTTGAACAGATGAATAAAGAACCACTTGAGAATGATGAAGAACCCGCGGTTGACGGTGATTTTTTCACTTGTCCGGCTTATCACAGCGTCATATTCGTCAAGAAGAGAACACGTCACGGTATAATCGCCGGTGCCCTTCTGAACCGTGCAGGTCATGCCGTCGGGTGAAACGGAGAAGGATTCGACTTTTCCCTGAACATCCCAGACGATTTTTTCATTCTTTTGCATACCGTCCGCTTTGCAGGTGAAGACAGCTGTTTTGCCGTAATCAAGCTTCATTTCACCGCTTTCGGGCGCGCCGTTTATTATAACCTCTCTGTAGTTGCTTACAGCCTGCGCCACTTCTTCATAACCGGGCAGGTTGTCCGTACTCTCCTCATCGCACAGAAGGTAAAGGCTGAAATGGTCAAGGTAGAGGTAGAGCATACCGTCTTTCTTTTCGCAGTCAACCCTTGTTTTTGAGCCGTCCTCATTTATGCGGTATACATAGATAAACAGTTTATTCGCAAGAGACGGATCAAGCGCAACCTTAACGGTGATTGTGCCGTCGGGTTGAATCGACACATCGTCTTCCGTCATTGTAATGTCTATCATACGGCTGACGCCCGTGAAAATACTTGAAGCCGCCTTGTAGTTGATTGTGGTCTCTTCCTGATAAACCTTGCCGCACTTTGTGCAGACTATGCTTGCTTTTGAATGTTCACCGCTGTCGCTTGTTATGTGGGCAGTGTATTGGTGAGTTGACGGCTCGGTAAACGAAGTTTTTGTTTTGCCGCAGCCGGCGCAGGTTTCAACCGTTGTCATGCCGCTTTCACAGTCACCCGTGATTGAAGTAACTTCAAATGAGTGCGTATGGGGGATTAAAGCCGCCGTTGCCTCAACATCCTCTTTGCCCATAACGGCGGGGATCAAAATATCCCATCCGGCAAAGAGATAACCTTCAATCTCGCCTACCTCGGGCACAACAATAATCTGACCCTCGTAATACTCACTGATATCTGTATCGTCGCCGATATGCAGAGTGACCGTGTGAGTGTCGCCGGTGAAATGCCCTGTGACCGTTGTCACGGCGGAGGTTACAGTCTGATTTTCTTCAATATCCCAGAGAATAGTTTCAGTGTCGGGCGCTGTTACGGCTTCGCCGATGGCAGTGTCTTTGATTTTATAGACCGTTTCACCGATGATGTACTTTACAATTGCCCTTGAGCCGGAAACCGTTACGGCATCCGGTGTTTCAAAATATGCCGCTGTCTGACCGTCGCTTGTCTTCACCTTGCCCTCGGGGGCTACTGTCACGGGATATGAGCCGGGATTCATCATATTTTCATTCCCGGTTACGTTAAAGTTAACCTTGATTTCATAGCCCGTGTGCATTCCGTTTTCATAAACACGCTTGGGCGAGAGGTGATGAATTTCAATATCCGTCGTGCCGTCGCTGTTTCTTGTGATTATAATATCGTCATTTGTTAAGCCGTATCTTTCAACAAGGTCCCCGCGCAGCGCTGCCTCCTGCTCTGCGGTGAGGGTGAAATATTTTGAAATCTTATCGCAGAAAGTAAGGTCCTCAAATCTGATAACGCCCGAAAGCTGCTCGCTGATAATTCCGCTGAAGATTTCGGAGAGCCTTTCTTCATCCTCGGTTGTGATAAAATATCCGTCACTCTTCTGTTCGCCGCCGGAACGCATCTGGGTTGCCTGAGGATAGTTTGAAGAAACAAAGTGCATAAACATATTCATCTTGTCTTCTTCGGCCCTCGGATTTTCAACTATCTGCGCCCTGGGGTTTGCGTCAACGCTGATACCGACAGCGTAAATATCGGCAAGGTAAGTGTTTTTGAGGTTGTTTGCAATAGCTATTGCGCTGTTGGCAACGGATTCGTTGAATTCGGAGCTTGTTGTCGGAACACCATCGGTTAAGAACACGACAACCTTTTTGCGCCCGTCGTTATTGGCGGCGAGGATACTCTGAACGGTATCAAAGCCGTAGTCCGCCCTTGTGCCGCCGTCGCCTCTGAGATTATTGATAATGCTTTTAAGTGATGAGCTTTCGCTCCGGGCGTCGACAAACGCGGTGCTGTTTGAGGACCCGGTCATCCTCTTGGCGGAGGAGCTGAATGTCACTATTGCCATTCTGTGGTTTGCTCCGCTCGTTCCCGCGCGCTCGCTTACATTGTCAATAAAACCTGTCGCGGTGTCCTTGAGCACCTGAAGACGGGTCTTGTTGTTTGCCATATTATACAGTATCATCGACCTTGACGTATCTATAAGCAACACTATGTCAACAGGTTCCGAACTGTACTTAACCCTCGCGTTCATCTTTTCGCAAAAAGCCGAAAGTGTGACAGCCGCAGTGCCGTCGGCAAAATCAACGGTTTTGCCGGTTATAAGGTCCGCTTCGCCCTCTTCGCTGTCATTAACTTCGCTCCACGCTTCGCACGCGATATAGACATATACATTTTCGGGGTCTTCTGTGTTCAGCGACCACTGGGCGCTGATGTAGATGCAGCCCTCAGTCACCACCGTGCCGTAGGGTGAAAACCTGTACCCTTCGCTCGCTTCAACGTCAAACTCAATGCTGTAGGTATCGCCGACCTTCATAACGCCGCTCGTGTCGTCGGGGTTTGAAAGGTTTTTGATAATAACGCCGTTTAACTGCATTTTGTCGCTCAGCTGTGTGGGCGCGCCGCTTAAGGTGATGAGTTTATCGTAGTCCATGCCGGTGTAGCCCTCGCGAGCATCGATTGTTACCTTGAACATATCGATAACACCGTCGTCAAACGCTGTTAATGTTACCAAATAATACTGAGTCCTGTCATTACCTTCATAGCCCTCGGTGTTAAGCCATGCCGGAAGGCCGGCATCCTTATCGCCCAGAGGGACCGCTCTGATGCCGTTGACATAGCTTTCCGGCAGGTCATTAATGTCAAAATAATGGTAACCGGTCGCCGTAGCGGAATACAAAAGGCAGTAATCATTGTCAAGGGTGAAGACAAAGTCATCGCTCAGCTCGTTGCCCTCGGTATCGTACCAGCAAATGGCCTCGGCTGTGTATGTGTTCTGATCTCCCTCCGATGAATACATCTGTTTCGGCGGGCATTTGCCGCCCCTGAGTGTTTCAACCGCCGCGTCAACGCTTGTAAGCTTATCGTCTTCACCAAGAGCGAAGGCGGGCATAACCGTGCCGGCGCAGCTTAAAAGCATCAAAAAAGCTAAAAGAATGCTTACGGCGCTCTTTGTTCTTTTCATAGCGATACCTCCCGGAAATAGATTTAAACTGTTGTTTGAACGTTTCGTATAGTTTTATCCAATATATATAATATTAATAAAGCAAAAATTTGTCAAGAGAAAAAAGCAAGGCAGAGAACCGTCCCCTGTCTTGAGAGAGCAAAATCAAAGGCCCGCGGAGTTTTTCATAACCCCGCGAGCCTTTTTGGCTTCTGTTTGTTTTTCGCTTAAATGCGACAGCCCATGATATTGTTTTTAACCGAAATATCTGTCAAGAAGACCTTTGAGCGCTTTGCCGTGCCTTGCTTCGTCGCGCGCCATTTCATGAACGGTGTCATGAATAGCGTCAAGGCCCTGAGCCTTGGCAAGCTTCGCAAGCTCGGTTTTACCGGCGGTGGCGCCGTTTTCAGCCTCAACTCTCATTTCAAGGTTCTTCTTTGTGCTGTCCGTAACAACCTCGCCGAGAAGCTCGGCAAATTTGGCAGCGTGCTCCGCCTCTTCAAAAGCGGCTTTTTCCCAATATAAACCGATTTCGGGGTACCCTTCGCGGTAGGCAACCCTTGCCATTGCAAGATACATGCCGACCTCACTGCATTCACCGTTGAAGTTAGCTCTTAACCCTTCAATAATCGCGGGGTCAACGCCCTTGGCTACGCCGACAACATGTTCGGCAGCCCAGGTGAGATTTTCATCCTTCATCTCGGTGAACTTTGAACCGGGAACACCGCACTGGGGGCATTTTTCGGGCGCGGAATCACCTTCGTGAACATAGCCGCATACGGGGCAAACAAATTTTTTCATATTTTTTCTCCACATCTAATTTTAATTACAGTCCGGCTGAGGATTCCCCGCCGTCTGTCTTCGGCTTCCCTCCCCCCCTCAAAGGGAGGGAGGAAAACCGTCAGTTGATTATCAGTCGGTCCAGTCGACCGTTTTGCCGCTGCCGAACAGGGTCCTGAAGAACGCCACAAGCTTCGCGAAGAAGTTGTTCTTAACCTTGAAGCTGAGTGTCTGTGAAGCTGCGGATTTGCCGGCTGAATCCTTCGCGGTGAAGTAAACCGAGAAGTCTTCCTTCACGTTCTTGACTGTCAGGCTGCCGTCCTTGCCGACGGTGAACTTGCTCGGGTCAAGCTTATCGGATGAATAAGTCTTGTCACCGATATTGATGTACCAGACAATACCGAAGGCATTCTTTACATCTGCATGGAAGGTAATGGTCGTCTTGTAGTCAAGTGTGGTGTCCTTGCGGTTGTTGCCCTTAAGTCTTACGGACGCCGGTTTCGGAGTGTCGCCGGTCGGAGTGTCGTTATTACCGGGATCATCGTTGCCGCCCGGATTATCGTTGTTACCGCCGGGGTTGTCGTTATTGCCGCCCGGGTTATCGTTGTTATCGCCCGGATCCGGTGTGATTATCACGCGGCTCAGTTCAATCTCTTTAGGCTCGTTGATAGCCTCGAACGAGTACTGATACTCTGTTGAGGGTACCGAAGCCATGGCGTTCCAGGCGGAGTTGATGTCGTCCGCATCGTCCTCGTCAAGGTAGCCAATGCGCGCGCCGGAATTGGTCTCGCTTGTTATCTTGACATTGCCCACGGCAACAATGCCGGTGCCGATGTTCTGAATCACCACATAGCCGTTCGTACCGTTGAGATAGCCGGAAATGTCATAGTACATTTCGGTCGCGTGCTCAACACTCTCGATTGTGAGCTTGTTGCTCATATCCTTGCCGTAGATTTCAACCTTGCCGGCTCCTTGAACCGCTCTGAGTGAAACCATAACCTTTTCACCCACATCGCCGTTAAGGCCGAGAACCTTGAACGCCGTCTTGCCGTTCTGCTTCAGGTAAACTTCGTTCGGTTCGAACTTGTATTCAAGATCGCCGTCGTCGTATCTGTACCCTTCGCCCTCAAGCGAGTACTGCATTATGTTGTAGAACTCTGCGTTGAGCTCGCTTGCAAGATAAACGCTCTCTTCGTTCTTGTCGCCGAGTGACGGGTCATAAACTCTGATGCCGTCGATGTAGCCGAGCATTACCGTCGCCCCGCCGCTGAGAACCTCGTCGTCATCCTGAGCCTGTGCTCTGCCGGTGCCGCCGTTAAGGACTGAGTTTTCATCCATCCACTTCATATCGAAGATCTCATCTTCAACATACAGACCGTAGTCCTCAAGCTGAGTAATGACGGATGAGCGGATGTCTTTTTCGCCGGCGGAGTTGACATTTGCGCCGCCCTCGTCAAGGAATACCGCGTAAACCTGAACAAGGTACGTTGCCTCTTCACTCGCCATAAAGTGATATACGGGAACCTGAGTCTCAAGACCGTTGACAAGCAGCTCGTTGCCGCTGCCGGTGTAGGTGTCAACCGTTGTTATGGCTATCGGGTTATAGTTGTCGCCGTCCTTCTGCCATACGTAGATGACAAGCGCCGCGTTGTTGCTGCCGCAGGCTGACACAAGGTCGAAGCCTCTGCCGGTGAACTCAAACTCTCTTGTTGTCGAGACGGGAACCTGAGGCGTCAGAATCGTCTTTGTGACAACCGAACCGCTGAATGTGCCCGCTTCGTAAAGTTTGGCAAGAGCTTTCGTGCTCGGATCCGCGCTGTTTCTGAGCTTATACGGGTCAAGAGCGCTGGAGTAGCCGAATACCGTGCTGATTTCGCTGTTGGTCGTTATCTTGCCTTCGCCCTGCTTGTACCAGCCGGCGCCGTTGTTGTGACCGTCGTTGAATACGGAGTCGCCTTCGCTGAAGGAGTCATCCTCATAAAGAACAACGTTTCTCGGGTACATAACAACTTTTTCGCAGATATACTGACCGTCGTAATACAGCTCGTAATAGAAGGTCTGAACACCGCTGCAGCCGCTGCCGGGTATGAAGTTTGCGATGCGGTCGATTATCGTCTGGCTCGAGCTTATGTCGCTCAGCTTCACTTCAACCACTTTGTATCCGCTGCCGCTGAAGTCGGTTGTTTCAAGATTGCTCTTTGTGCTCACGGTGTTGACGTTGCCGTCGACCGAGAGCGCGGGACCGAAGGTAAGAACCGCATTCGAAGGTACGCTGTCCGCACCGACGCTGACGCCTTCCGCATTTTCATGCGCCGCGATATCAACAACCTTGAAAGCCGCCGCCGCGCCGAAGTCGTATGTGCCCTTCTTGCTGCTGATTCTCAGAAGCGCCCAGACTGCGTAGACTTTGATAGTCTTGCCGTCGCCGTCAACAATACCGTCCGCTATTTCGGAACCGCCGACATAGTCCTTTGAGCCGCTCTCGTTGAAGAACTTCCAGCTGCTCAGGAACCAGTGCTCGTCGCCGTTTTCAAGCGTATAAAGGTTCGCTGTCATCTCCTGCGCAGTGTCATAGGTGAAGGTCTGGGTGTAGGGAGCGTAGGCTGTTTCGATTCTGTTTTCATACAGATAGCCTTCATCGTCAAAGCCGGTTTCGATTCTGTACTGCTTGACGTTGCCGATAAGCTCGCCGTTCGACCTGTAAGCTGCCGGAGTGTATTCATAAGTGTTGCTGCCTGTCTCGCTGCCGCCGATGTAAGCCACGGTGTAGCTTGAGGCGCGCCACTGAGCGTAGAGGTTATGCGCCTGACCGGCCTGGTCGCCTTCATACTTGAATGTTTTCTTTGCGTTCTCAGTGACGGTGACGATGTTGATGTCGGAACCCTTCTTATACGTCCTGCCGTGAACAGATACGATTTCGCTGCCGGTGTATTTGAACACGCCGTCATGGTAATAAGCGGTTGAACCTATCCTTGTGAGTTGCGTTGACTTTCTGTAATAGGTGTTTGCGCCGCCCGCGACGGTGAGGATGTCAAGTTCATCCTCGGAGTATTCGTTGCCCTTATCGTCAATGTAATGCTTCACCGTCGACGAACCGTCGTACCACTCGCCGGAGCCGTTCTTCTCGGTGTTCCAGCCCACGAAGGTCCAGCCCTTAAGGGCGGGCGTGTCTGTTATCACCTTGTAGGTGTCGCCGGAGTAGCAGCCTTCAAGCTCGTAGCTGATGTTCTTCTCATCGCCGTCTTTAACAAGGCGGTAGGTGGGTTTGGGTCTGTCATTGGCCGTCTGCCTTGCGTCAAAGTTTGCAGTGAAGGCGGCTGAAATGTCATTGCTTGCGTTTTCGGGCTTGTTCAGATCGAAGGTTACCTTGTAGGTGTTCGGTGACCAGCGTGCGTAGATGGTCGCGGTGCTCGCGCTGCCGTCAACTTCGCTGAACTGGACGCTGCTTCTTGAGAAGCGAACCGAATTTGTCAGGGTCTTTGTCTGGTCAAACGCTGTCTCAAGCCTCGGCTCTTCCTCGATTGAGCTCCAACCCTTGAAGGAGTAGCCGGAACGGCTCAGATAAGCCTTTGTTGATGAACCCGCAAACCAGGAGTTTCTGTAAACCGTGAATTCAACATATTTGCCGGTGCTGTCGCCCTGCGGCAGACCGTTGCTGTTGACATTGCTTGTCTCATATGTTGAGCCGCCGGTCGTGTACCTGAGCTTGAACTCGAAGGTGCTCAGGTCTTCATCGTAGTAGCCGGTGAGTGTGAACACTGCCGGGTCGATATTGCCCATCGTGTTGGGATCGGTACCGATCTTACCGTTCATTCTGTTAACGGTAATCGTGTACTGTCTCGCTTTCCAGATGGCGTAAAGGGTGACAGCGTCGTTCTGCTCAGTCGCAAGGTTGCGGACTGAATGGCCGTCGAGATAGTAGTTGACGGTTCTCGCAGTGAACTTCTGAACCTTAACGGTATTGCCGCCGCTGTCTCTGCCGTCTGCCATTGCGACGCCCTGACGCCAGATAAGCTGCTCAATTTCCTGAGTATTGCCGCTGTCGGAATAGAGCTTATCCTTCTGCCAGTTGAACAGCGCGCTCGTCCAGCCGACGAAGTCATAGCCTGCCTTCGAGAAGGCGTTGGCGGGAAGATCGCTGTTTTCGCCGTACTTGAGCCACCAGACGTTCTTGGGTTCGTTCGCGGCTTTCTGCGTCTCGTTGACCATTTCGCCGGTATCCTTCTGAGTGCCTTCAAACACAACCTGATACGTTATCGCGTTCCAGTTGCCTGAGCCGTAGGTGCTGATTGTGAACGACTCGCCGTCGATGGCGCCGAAGGTGTAGGAACCGAAGGTGAAGACATTGATGGTCTCAGTCTCGCGTTTATCCTCGCTGTTTTCGATATCGGCTGTGGCTCTGTGCCTTGTCTCGGTGGTGCTGCCCTGTGTGAACACGCCGCCGACGGAGGTGTCGGTATTGGTGTTGTCAGGCGTAAAGTTCTTGAGCTTGTAGCCGGTCTTGGCAGGTGCCGGGATGTTGTCAAGAACCGTTCCGTACGGAGCTGTGATCCTGACAACGCTGTGTTCGCTGCCGTCGCCGGTGACGGTGATGACGCCGGTCTCGGCGTTGTAAACCGAGGTGTCGCTCTCACTCCAGCCGGTCACCTTGAGAATCTGTGACTTGTCGGGCACGGTGTAGGTCCATGTCTCGCCGCCGCCGACCTTGACAATCAAGGTGCTCTGGTTGATGTGCCAGTTGGCTTTGAGAGTGACGTTGCCGAACCTGCCGGTCATATTTGTGCCGGAAGCAATCTGGTTGCCTTCAACGGAATTTACATTGTCAAATACACGCCAGTTGCTGTTCGAATATGTTCCTTCGTCCTCAACGGTCCAGTAGTCGAAGGTGTAGCCGGTCTTTGTGGGCGCGGGCAACGTGTAGTCAGTGTTGCTGATTGAATACTGAGCCTTGCTGCCTTCGCCCGTGCCGTCTGCCGCGCCTGCGGGCAATGTGCCGCCGTCAAGAGCGTAGGTTATTTCGTAGGTGTTCTCCTGCCAGTGAGCGTAGAGGTTCTGAGTGGTCTCAGACTCTTTCCACAGCGGGTGGTCGGTGCTGTTGCCGTGGCACGGTGTGCCGTCTGCGGTGTAATACTTCGTGCCGCCGGTTGCCTGAGTGAAGTAGCCCAGGAAGGTGTAGCCCTCATAAGTGGGCATCACAAGCGCCGTGTTTTCGGTTGCGCCGCTTGTCGCCTTACCGACCGCGGGTACAGCGTAGTCATATCTCACTCTTACGCTGTAGGAGCCGTTCGTCTCATACGGGCAGTTGCTGTGGGTCTTCGGCGGGTTGTGGACTGTCAGAGCCGATGTGTTGACGTTGAAGACCACATCCCACGCCTTGACCTGCCAGATGGCGCTCGCCGTCACATGACCGTAGGAGCCGATGGGGATATACATATAAGCCGCATTTTCAAGTGTGTAGCTGTTGCCCTCAGTTTCAAGAACATCGTTAAGAGTCTTGTTATCGATGTTAACAGCGTTACCGTCCTTGTCGAAGAAGCCGATTGCATCTTCACCCGTGTACTTGACAACAAGGGTGTCAAGCTCTCTGTAGGGATCAGCCGTTGTGCCCATACCGGTTCTGAACTTGCCGCCTGTTGCCGTCAGTGTCCAGCCGATAAAGTCATAGCCCTTCGCCTGCGCCTTTCTGAGTATGAACGGAACTTCCCAGGTTGCCGCCGTTGTACCGCCGAGCGGATTTGCCTGAAGCGTCGCTTCAATCGTGTTCTTTTCATTATCGAACCTGAAGCCCGTTCCGTTTGTGAAGGAGTTGTTGTTTGTAAGTGTGCCGTCGTTCGCGACAAGTCTCACATCATCCTGCGGCATGACCGCGCCTTCAAACGCATTGCCGTTTTCGTCAAGAGCAACAGCGTTCTTGTAGGTGACGGTGTATTCGTTCCTCGACCACTTCGCGTAGAGAGTCGTGTCGCTCGCGATGACCCAGTTCTTCGCGCTTGAGCCGTTCGCGTTGTAATACTGGTCGCCGCTGATGTTCGCGTTCGTGTAGTAATCCGCCGCGCTTGCCGCCGCAGCAGCTGTCTTCGTGACGAAGTAGCCATTGAAGGTGTAGCCGCTCTTAGCGGGCATTGTCGCCGCCGGCATCGGGCTGTCATAGGTTGCCGTGACCTTTACGGTGCCGGCATTGGTAGCCGCGTGGTCAACCATTGAGCTCTGAGTTGAATAGTTCTCGCTGTCAAGGGTGACTTCGTAGGTATCCGGTGTCCAGTAGGCGTAAAGGGTGATGTCCGCTTCCGGAGTCCAGGTGTCGCCGCCGTTGCCGATGAAGTTCGCCTGGGCAGCCGCCTGAGTTCTCGAATACTTGACAGTATACCAGCCCTTGAAGGTGTAGCCCGTTCTGCTCGGTGTGGGCAGAGTGATCTCGTGCGAATCCCACATTGCGTACATCTGAACCGTCGCGCCCTGCGTTGAAGACAGGTTGTTGTGATAGACAGAACCGCTGTTCGCCGCGCTGCTGAGGTTCCAGGATTCGCTGTGCGCTGTGTTGACATCCTTTGCCTCATACGCCGACCAGCCCTCGAAGGTGTAGGTCGATGTGGTGTTAGCCGCGCTCAGAGGAGCCGCATAGGACGCTGCCGTTGTGCCGTTAGACTGCGTGCTGTCGTTGATATTGTAGGTAACGGTGTAGATTCTCTCGAAGCCGTTTTCGTTGAGGTTACCCTTGGTGTCTCTGATATCCTCGCTCACGTCATACTGATGCTTCGTGTCGGCTGTTGAGCCGCCGGTCGCGTCATTGGCGTTGTAGTGAACGGTGTAGGTTATCGCCGTCCAGTGAGCGTAGAGGGTGTGAGCCTTCGGGACTGCCTTGCCGGTTTCGTAGGTCTTGCCGTTAACGGTGTTATAGAAGGTGTCCTTCGTGACAAGGTACTTGGCGTTGTCGTTGCCTGAAGCCGAAGTATTCTTCGTTGTGATGTCGCTGTCTTTGATTGTGTACCAGCCGTCGAAGATGTAGCCGGTGAGGTAAGCTGTCGGCAGGTCTTCAGCGCTGTCCGCTATCGTCTTGTAACCGTCAAGATATGTCTTGTCATAGGTTACGTTGAATGTTACGGTGCCGGTCTTGCCTTCTTCATAAACGGCGTTCTTTGTGAAGCCTTCCGCATTGTCCGTACCGTTGGCGTTGAGAGTGACCGCGTATTCGTTCGCTCTCCACTGCGCCTTAAGAGTGAGGACAGTCAGCGGTGTGCACTTCAATGTGCCGGCGGGGATAGTGTCGTTTTCGGTTCCCGCTTCAACGGTGAGA
>JAILFM010000050.1 GCA_024697575.1 Clostridiales bacterium | reverse complement strand
AAGCTTGCCTTTTTCGTCAAAGTCATATTCAATGCGGTCAATGATGCGCTTTGCTTCCTCGTCGTTCAACATTTCCGGATAGTGTTCAGCGCATACCTTTCTTCCGTAAAGCGGAATAACAAGCGTTTCCTGAACGGTGTTCTTTTCAATTCTGTACTTTTCCATTTTACGCCTTTCCAGCCGTTACATTCAGCCACGGCTTGCTGCCGTGTAAATGAATTTCAATATCGGTAAAACCTGCGTTTTCAAGCAGGGCTTTCAAGTCCTCACCTGTATAAAGGCTCATTCCGTCAATGATTTTTGAAAACTTTACGGCGGTTTCGTCCGTTCCCGTTGATTCGTTTGTTATTGCAAAAACTCCGCCGTTTCTTAAAACGCGGTAAATCTCCGAAAACGCCTTTTCCATATCCTGCCAGAAATAGACGGTTTCAAACGCAGTTACAACGTTAAAGCTGTCATTACCGAAAGGCAGATTGCAAACATCGCATTGATGGATTTCACAGCGGTTCTTGCTGATTGCCTCGGCGTTGACCTCTTTCGATTTTGCTACGCTCACCTCGGAATAATCAATTCCGTACGCCTTGTCACATTTTGAAAGCAGGCGTTTTACATTCGCACCGCCGCCGCAGCCGCAATCAAGCGCTGCATCGGTTTTGACGATGTCGATAAAAGCGAAGCCCCACTCGGCAAGCGCGGCGTGGCTGTTGCCGTTCATACCGTTTACCATCATTTTCCCGAGGAAGCCCTCGGGCTTTCTTGTGTTACCGAAAAACTTACTCATTAAGTTCATAGTATTCCTCCTATAAAAAACGGCGGACAAAAGTCCGCTGTAAATCACTTTTTGAAAAAGCCCTTTTTTACAAACGGCTCTGTTTTTATGTCTTTGAATTCATATCCCGTTTCTGCTATCGCTGTTTTAATCTTTTCTTCGTCAGCGCTTTCATCAAGCAGAAAAGTTGTTTCTCCCTTTTTATGAGATGAAGAAACCTTCTTTGCGCCCGGATAAATCTTTCTGATGGTATCGTTGATATGCGCTTCGCACATTCCGCACATCATACCGTCAATTTTTATGGTAACCTTGTTCATAATACCTCCTATCATGGCTGCGGCGGCTGACTAAAAAGTGATAGGAAAAGAAATATAGGAATAAGGAAAGGAAGTGCGGTTAGTCTTTGCTAACCGATATGGCAAATATATTAGTTAGCCGCCGCTAACCATAGTTATATTATCATATACGCTTTCAAATGTCAATACAAATTAATACTTTTTTATTGAAACATCATTAGATTTTTTTAAACATGTTTGTCAAGCTGATGAATATCGGCTCCCGTATTGCTCCGAGAAGTATTACCTGCAAGCTTGCACAAAAAATGAATCATTAAACATACAGCCGCAGATAATCTCTGCGGCTGTACTTTTCTTTTGCATCGTGCTATAATGAACCTGACAAATCGGGAGTTGTTGGATGTATAAATAAATCGTCTTCGTTTTGAAGGCAATTATTTATTTTGCATATCTGGATTTGTATTCCTCTCCCCAGGTCCACAGGCTGTCAAGAATCGGCTTCAAGGTCATTCCGAGTTCGGACAATTCATATTCCACTCTCGGCGGCACCTCTGCATAAACAGTACGAATAACTAACCCGTCCGCTTCCATTTCGCGAAGCTGTGCGGTTAACACCTTTTGCGATACCGAGCCGACGGAGCGTTTGAGTTCGCCGAAGCGCTTTTTGCCGTCAATTAAATCCCTTAAAATTAACACTTTCCACTTACTGCCGATGAGCGTTAAGGTCGTTTCAACAGGGCAGGCAGGTAAAGAATTGATGTCATTTTTTGCGTCCATTTTATTTTCCTCCAAAAAAATTTCAGCCGAAAAGCCGCATAAATACACAATAGTTACTTTTTGGTAACTACGGCACTTTATTGTGCTTACTTTACAAAGTATACCACCTGCGATACAATTTAGTCAAGAGGTGAGAACAAATTTACCTTGAAAACAAATTTTATTTCGGAGGTCAATAAAATGAAAATTGCAGTAGTAGCAGCCGCAGGTAAGGCAGGCAGAAAAATCGTTCGTGAGGCAAAGGACAGAGGCTTTGAGGTAACCGCCTTTGTGAGAAAGGACGCTGAAATTGACGGAGCTGATAAGGTTGTCGTTCGTGATATTTTTGATTTGACCAAGGACGACCTTGCAGGCTTTGACGCAGTGGTTGACGCCTTTGGCGCATGGACAGAGGATGTTCTTCCGCTTCACAGCACAACGCTCTCCCATCTTTGCGATGTGCTTTCGGGAACAGACACAAGACTCCTTGTTGTAGGCGGCGCAGGCAGCCTTTATGT
>JAILFM010000119.1 GCA_024697575.1 Clostridiales bacterium | reverse complement strand
AACAACAAATCATTATCAAATTGAGCCGAGGTCACTGCACCCCCGGCTCTTTTGTTTGAGAAACAAAAACAGAATGATTCAGTAATCATAAATATCATCTTGACAAACATTTTGAAATGTGGTATTTATATATCGAGTAACTATGTATTGAGTAACTATGCATGGAGGTGCTTTATGAAAATCAGCAAAGAACTCGCCAAAGGCAGCACAGAGCTTCTTGTGCTCAGCGTAATATCAAAAGAGGATATGTACGGTTATCAGATAATTAAAACTATTGAGAAAAAAAGCGAAGAGGTCTTCAAAATGAAGGAAGGTACGCTTTATCCGATTCTGCACCATCTTGAGTCTCGAGGCTATTTGTCATCATATATGGTTGATGTAAGCGGGCGCAGCCGCAAGTATTATAAGATTACCGACAAGGGACTTAAACAGTTTGCAGAGGAAAAAGCGGAATGGGCTTTGTATTCAGAGTCTGTCTTAAAAGTACTCGGAGGTGCTGAACTTGTCAAAGCGTGAATTTGAGGATATTGCCGATAATGTCTGCTCGGGTATTATATCCTCAAAACAGAGAGCCATTGCGCGAAATGAACTGCTCGATCATCTGGATTGTGAGCTGGAGGATGCTGTTTCGCGGGATATACCTGAAGATGAGGCGTTGAAAGAGGTAATAAATAATTTCGGCAGCGTTTCAAGTGTAAAAGCCGAAATTGCTGAATCATATAAAGAAGATAACTATTTGGCAATAGTTAATGGAATCTATTCTTTTGCGGGATATATATTAATTGCCGGAGCGCTATTCTTATTTGAGATATTTTTATTGTTTATTTCTTTTGATCCGGATACTTACTTATTTCATTGTTGCATACTGTTTATAGTTTTAAGCGTTTTATCTTTCATTGCGGCAAAAAAGAAGATGATAAAACTTCCGTGGGCAATTATTCCCAATGCCTTGCTTCAGCTTATATGGGTATATGAAAAAGGACCGACTTTTATTATTGCAATTTCTGAACTTTTAACCGGAAATCTGAAAAATTTCCTGAACGATTTACATTATTATGAAATTCTTTCCGCTAATTTGTCACAGCTGTTAATGGCAGTGTTTATTGTTCTTTTTGTCGCAATTAACATCGCAATCTCAATCTGCTCTTTCAGGTTAAAAGCTAAAAGAACAGTTAATAAAAAACCTTGTATAGTTTTAAAACACATATCGGCAATTGTTATGGCTTTTGTTTGTTTATCATCTGCTTTATGTTTCGGAACTGTATTCATTATTGATGATAATTCAGGATTTGATTACACTAAACTGTATTATATTGTTCCGGCTGAGAGTAAAACAGAAATAGAAAAAGTATTAAGCTTTTATAAAAATGAAGCAGAAAACGACGGGAAAGGTATTTTTCCGGGCGGAAATGATATATATCAGACAGAGGAGATAATGTATAAAGTCTGGTATCATCACGATTTGGATTCTGCCGTTATAGATATACATGCTTACTGTAACGGAAAGGAAAAGACACCCAAAAATGAAGATTGGGATTGGATGATTGATAATGGATTTGATCCGTCGGATCCAGACTTTATACCGATGTATGATCTGACTTATGAAGACACGCCTGAGGTTTACGGAGACAAAACAATAATACAAAAATCTTCTTATGATGAGGTTCCTCGAGACATATTCTATAAAACTGCTACAAGCAGAGTTGTAATTAAACCTGATAAAAAACAAGGCTATCTGGTTGCCATCCCGTTTACAAATGATACTTTCAGGACAGATAATGCTGAAATAATAGAATTACCTCTCGAAAAGGATGTCAGGATACATGGAAATATGCACCTGAATAAATATGAAATTATATTAAAGAAATCATCGGACGATTAACATAAAACTCCTATCATAATATACCAGTACTGTTGATTACCGAACAACAATAACTTTCACAGCAATAACCAAAGATTTGCCAAAGGGTGCAACAATTGTTTGGTATTTAAACGGGCAAAAATCCGGTGAAGGTGAAAAGTTTACCGTAAAAGAAGCAAGAGAATCGTTTACAGTACAGGCAAAGATTGTTGATGAAAACGGCAATGTGCTGAATGATACTGAAACCGAGTTGATAAAAGTTAAAACCGATTTCTTTTCAAGAATAATCGCATTTATCAGAATGATATTCTGCTCGTTGCCAATTATTGAACAATAACTATATAGGCTGTTTATAGTTCCACTTTATTGAAATATCAGTATTTGTCAATACACTTTCAAAAAACGTAAAACAAAACTGCAAAAATATAAAACAAACCAAATAACACATCATTATCAAAATGAGCCGAGGTCACTGCGACCCCGGCTCTTTTCATTTTTGGAGTGTAATCGGGTTGTTTTACTTATTCTTTTGCCATGATACTATATGGTTCATAAAAAAAGACTATTCTAATAGATAAAAATCTATAAAAGGCTTTTGCTTTTAATTATCTAGGATAAAGCCATAATCTTGCATTAT
>JAILFM010000063.1 GCA_024697575.1 Clostridiales bacterium | reverse complement strand
CGCCCGTTCCTCAAATGGATGGCAGTGCCGATCGCCGCGACGACGATTTTGTGTTTTCTTCCGGTCTGGAACAGTGAAAAAATCGTTACCGACCACTCCTATGCCGTAAGGGTGTTTTTGGTGATAACCATTTGTTACGTCATCTGGACAATGGTTTACACTGTCGCCGATGTTCCCTATTGGGGGCTGTCAAGCTGTATGACAAATGATACGATTGTCCGCGGCAATATTCTTACGTTTGCAAGGCTTGTGTGCACTTTCGGTGCCGGTCTTGTCACGGTCGGCGTTCCGCTCATTACTTCCGCTGCGACCGCTAAATATAAAGGACCTGACGGCGCGGTTTTGCCTGAATATATCTATGACAATGCGCATACCTTAAAGTGGACTTATTTCATTTGCTGCCTTGTGCTTGCGTTATCTGCTGTCCCGATGTTTATTCACGGCTTTAAAAATACGACAGAGCGTTTCACAACTACCGACGCTCCGCCGTCATTCTCACATAACATCAAACTTTTGTTTAAAAACAAGCAGCTGTTGCTCGTTGTACTTTCCGGCGTTCTCGGCGGCGCAAGGACTGTTTATACCTACACCGGCGGTTTGTATTTCGCAAAATATGTTCTTAAAAATGAGGGGATGTATTCTCTGATTACTCTTCTTGTTGTGCCCGGCGGTCTTGTTGCTTCCATCCTTGTTCCGTGGATGACAAAGAAATTCACAAAAAAATGGGCGTATATTTATGTTCATATTCTCGGCGCTGTTGTGATGACCGCAATGTATTTTGTCGGCTACGATACAAAGTGGAAACTCATTCTGGCGGCAATAGGTCTTGTTCTTCTCGGTATTCCTCAGGGCGTTAACAATATCATTACTTACGCTATGATCGGCGATACCGTTGACTACCTTGAGTGGAAGACGGGCGAACGCGGCGAAGGCATCTGCTTTGCGATGCAGACCCTTATCAGTAAAATCGGTATGGCTATCGGCGCTTTTATCGGAGTGTTTTCATACAACTGGGCAAATATTAACCCCACTGCCGCCGACGGAGTCTATATCACCCCGCAGGGTGAAAAAACCTTGTGGAATCTTCTGGTTTTATCGGGCGCTGTGAGTATGGTCGGCACAATTATCCCGATGCTGTTTTACAATATTTCAGAAAAGAAACAGGCTCAGATGGTTAAAGAGATTGCCGAAAGGAAGGCTGCGTCTGAGTCCGAATAAATTCAGAAACCACATAAAGGGACTGTCGCAGTTAAGATGAAAACGGCGTTTTCTTCGTTCACAGGCAGTACGATGGTACGGCAAGAACAAAAAAGCGCCGAAAACAGACCATAAAATCGTTTATCCTTATAAACAATTTCGGAATAAAGAGCAAATTAAAGGCTCGCAGGGTTTTCCTTAACTCTACGAGCCTTTTTAAAAGTCTTTGTCTGTTTGCTTTTAGCTTAAATGCGACAACCCCAAAGATTATTGAGGGTAAATAAAATGAATAACACATCACAAAGAGTGCCGAACTACAGATTTGCTTGCGAAAAACCGGATCATATTATGCTCAGCTTTAACGGTGACCCGAAAACCTCTATGACAGTCACATGGCGGCAGTGTAAAGAAATTACGCAGGGTTTTGTTGATTTACGAAGCAAAAACGGTGAAACTTTCAGAGTTGACGCTGTCACCGAATTATTTAAAAGCGATGTCAATATTTCTTCGATTTTTTGGGCAAAATTGACAGGTTTGAAACCGGGAACAAAATATTACTACACCTGCGGCGATGTCAATAACCGCAGTGATGAGTTTTATTTCACCACTCAGCCTGAAAATCTGACCTCATTTAAGTTCATTGCGATATCGGATCATCAGAAGGATGATGATCATTACAACCCGAGCTATGCCCGGCTTAACGCTTTTCTGAAATCTGTTCTTAAAGAAAATCCGGATGTCCGTTTCATTTTAACCGCAGGTGATAATACAAATTGCGGACAGCATGAGATACAGTGGAACGCAATGTTTGAAGGTATGCAGGGCATTATTGAGTATATTCCCTATATGATGACCTGCGGCAATCACGATAACAGGGGAATGTGTTCCTATTTTCCCGAAGAAAGCGGCAGATACTACGCAGAGCCCGCGGAATTCTTTGACAATCAGCTGAAATATTCATATCCTCTCAACGGTCCTGAAGGCTGGCAGACAGAAAATTACAGCTTTGATTACGGTGACGTTCACTTTGTTGTTGCCGGTGTCAATGAACCCAAGCTTGTGAATGAATGGCTTGTCAGGGACCTTGATGAATGCGGTAAGAAGTGGAAATTCGGAACATATCATTTCCCTATTTATTACGCCGGTCCGAATCTTTCCAACGATGACGGCTACCCGATGATGCGCCCGGGTTTAGAAAAGCTGGATGTCCTTTTCAGCGGACATGAGCACAATTTTTCGCGCTCTTTCCCGATAAGAAATGAGGAAATGTTTGACAGACCGTCGCAGGGTACCGTTCATTATGAACTCGGCAACGGGAATTTTAACCCTCCGGGCACTCATACAACCAATAAGCTCTGGCATTGCGCCTTCTATCCTCAGGAAGAGCAGGTGAGCGCGTACGTGCTTGTTGAAATAGACGGCGACAAGGCTTCATTCGTAACAAAGCTCAATGACGGCAGAATTGTTGATGAATTTTTGATTGATAAACAGAAGGATGAGATAAGGCCGTATTGCGTTGCGCCTGTTTTCGGCGCCGGCAGAACAAGGCTCTTGTACAAGGGCTGCGATATGGGGCTTTGCTTTGAAGAAATACTTCCGTTTAAAAAAGATGACGAGTGGATGGTGCCGTTCGGCTCGCTCATCAGCCATATCGGCGGCACGGCTTTAAGAGACGGCAACAGGCTGATTGTCAATGCTTATAACATAACGGCGGTATTCACTGCCGGTGAAAAAACAGCCCTTGTCAACGGTAAAGAAGAGCAAATGTGTCAAAGCGCGGTGATTGATAAATGCAATCAGATTTTTGTCCCGCTTTCGTCAGCCTGCACCTTCTTCAAAATGAAATGGGCGTACGCAAAGCGCAATAACTTCCTGACGGTTGAAAGCGCAGATGAAGGTCAACCGCTGCCGGTGGATATCAGTGAATTGAGGTAACTGTTGTTAAAATTGAAAAAACCCCGTCATAAGACGAGGTTTTATGGAGCTACTGGTCGGACTCGAACCGACGGCCTGCGCATTACGAATGCGCTGCTCTACCAACTGAGCCACAGTAGCACCAACATATCAATCTTATCACATTCCGGGAAATTTTGCAAGGATTATTTTTTGATTTTTACCTTTTTAAGTCGTTTTCGGTTTCAATTTTCCGGCTTATCCGTATTTGCTTCTGTTTCGGAATAAATTATATCGTCTTTCTTTTTCTCCTCAGCTGTTTTGCTGTATTTACAGCCGCAAAAATTCTGGCGGTACAGCCCGTATTCCCGTGAAAGCTCAATCGAGCGTTGATACCCGCCCTGTTTTTTAAAGTCCGACGGCAGAAATCGAACGCCGGTTTCCTTTTCGAGTTCACAGCCGATTTCGTTAATCCAGCGGCTGATTTTATACGGTGATACAGACAGCGTTGTTGAAAAATAATCAAAGCCCTTTTCTTTTGCTGTTAATGCGGTTTTTCGCATCCTCAGTTCATAACAGCGGCGGCATCTTTCGCCCTTTTCGGGGCAGTGTTCATATCCCTTGACAATAGACGTGAAATCTTCATGGCTGTGATCGCAGTCGATTATTCTACCCCATCCGGTTTCATTAAGGAGCCTTATCTGTTCCGCTTTTCTTTTTTCATATTCGGCAACATCTTCAATATTGGGGTTATAGTAAAGCACTGTTATGTCAAAATAACGGCTTAACAGTTCAAGGCATGCGCTTGAACACGGCGCGCAGCAGGAGTGAAGGAGCAGCGTTGTTCCTTTTGGCACTGTTTTCATGATGTTTAAAGCATTTTCAAAATCGTTATTTGTTGCCATTCTTAATCCTTTCGCTGTTCAGTATATTCAGAATAAATGTGAATAAAACAAAAATCATGCATGGAGGATAATCGATGCAGTACGATATTATAATTATCGGTGCCGGTCCCGGCGGTATTTTCACGGCATATGAGCTGTCAAAGCTTGACCCGGGTCTTAAAATCGCTGTTTTTGAAAGCGGCAATCCGCTTGAAAAAAGAAAGTGCCCCATAGACGGCAAAAAAATCAAATCTTGTGTCAACTGCGCGACCTGCGCCATTATGAGCGGATTCGGCGGAGCCGGAGCCTTCTCAGACGGCAAATATAATATCACAAATGATTTCGGCGGCACTCTTTATGAATATGTCGGCAAAGATGAGGCGATAGAGCTGATGAAATATGTCGACACAATCAATTTGAATCACGGCGGGCAGGGAACAAAGCTGTATTCAACCGGAAACACCGCGCTTAAAAAGAAATGCTTTGAAAACGACCTGCATCTGCTTTCGGCGGATATAAGGCACCTCGGTACCGACATTAACTACACTGTTTTAAGTAACCTTTATGATGAGATGAAAGATAAAATTGATTTTCATTTCAGGGAGGAAGTTATCGGCGTTGATGCACTCGACGGCGAATATGTCATAAAAACCGCTTCCGGCGCTTACACCGGCAGAAAGGTAGTAATTTCTGTCGGCAGGAGCGGCAGCAAATGGATGGAAACCGTTTGCAATAACCTCGGCATCAAAACAAAATCCAACCGTGTTGACATAGGCGTTCGGGTTGAGTTGCCATATGAGGTTTTTTCGCACCTGACCGACGAACTGTATGAAAGCAAAATTGTTTACAGAACCAAACAGTTTGAAGACCTTGTGCGAACTTTTTGTATGAATCCGCACGGCGTTGTTGTCAATGAGAATACAAACGGCATTGTGACTGTTAACGGCCACAGCTATGAGGACCCGAAATATCACACGGAAAACACAAATTTTGCTCTGCTTGTGAGCAAGCATTTTTCCGAGCCTTTCAAGGACAGCAACGGTTACGGCGAAAGCATCGCAAGGCTGTCAAATATGCTCGGCGGCGGAGTTATCGTTCAACGCTTCGGTGATCTTATCGGCGGTAAGCGAAGCAATGAGCACAGACTGCGCGGCGGTTTTGTAAAACCGACGTTATCCGCGACTCCGGGCGACCTTTCTCTCGTTATGCCGAAAAGAATTCTTGACGGGATAATTGAGATGATTTATGCCCTTGACAAGGTTGCGCCCGGCACCGCAAATGCGGATACGCTTCTTTACGGTGTTGAGGTTAAATTCTATAACATGGAAGTTGAGCTTGACAATCATCTGATGACGAAGCACCACGGTCTTTATGTCATCGGTGACGGCAGCGGTGTTACTCATTCGCTTTCACATGCGAGTGCAAGCGGTATTTATGTCGCAAGACAAATTGCATGTTAATAACCGTTAACGGGTTTTGAAAAACGGCGCTGCCCTTTCAAAACCCGTTTAAATTTATCCTTCTATTCCGAGATATTCGTCAAAGGTGCACTTTTTATCAAAAGGATGCTCGGGCGAAAGGTCAATAATCCTGTCGGCAATTGTCTGAACGAACTGATGGTCGTGCGATGTGAAAAGAATGGTTTGAGGAAATTTTATCAGTCCGTCGTTGAGTGAAGCGATTGATTCAAGGTCAAGGTGATTTGTGGGTTCATCGAGAATAAGAACATTTGCGCCCGAGAGCATCATCTTGCAAAGCATGCATCTTACTCTTTCGCCGCCTGAAAGAACCTTCGCTTTTTTCAATGCGTCATCGCCAGAAAACATCATTCTTCCGAGCCAGCCCCTGACATCGCTTTCAAAAATAAGATTTGAGTATTTTCTCAGCCAGTCGATAAGGTTATCTTCAACCCCGTCGAAATAAGCGGAATTATCGGTCGGGAAATATGCTGTTGAGGTTGTTACGCCCCATTTGACAGTTCCTTCATCCGGCTCATCTTCTCCGGCAAGTATTTTAAAAAGCGCTGTTTTTGCGACTGCGTCCGTGCCGACAAACGCCGTTTTTTCACAGGGGAGAATTGTGAAAGAAACATTGTCAAGAACTTTCCGGTCACCGACTGTTTTTGTTAAATTTGACACTGTTAAAACATCATTGCCTACGGCCCTGTCCGGTTTAAAGTTTACAAACGGGAACCGCCTTGAAGAAACCGGCAAATCAGTCAGGTCAAGGCTTTCAAGCAGTTTTCTGCGGCTTGTGGCCTGTTTGGATTTCGACCTGTTTGCGGAAAAGCGCTCAATAAACCTGCGAAGTTCCTCGGCCTTCGCTTCGTCCTTTTTGTTTTGTTCTTTTATCTGTCGCTGGCGGACCTGGGTATATTCAAACCAGAAGTCGTAGTTGCCCGTGTAAAGGGTCATCTTGCCATAGTCGATGTCAACTGTGTGAGTACAAACGGTGTTAAGAAAATGTCTGTCATGCGATACGACGATGACGGTGTTCTGATTTTCAAGCAAAAAGTCC
>JAILFM010000059.1 GCA_024697575.1 Clostridiales bacterium | reverse complement strand
GCCAGTGTGAGTGCAATAATACGCTTATGCTTATACATTTCTACCCCTCCTTTTATTTGCAGTTTTCGCAAAGTCCGAAAAATACTGTTTGAGAAATATCGGTTTTAAATGCAGAATTTTCGCCGATAAGGTTAACTATTTCTTCGGAAGTGCTTTTCGGCATATGCATCGTTTTCCCGCATTTTTTGCAGGTTAAGTGAAAATGACTTTTACACTCCCTGTTTGAAATATATCGGTAGCAGCTTTTTCGGCTGTCTTCCAGAACAAAATGCTTAATGATTCCTTCATCACTCAGCATCGCTATATTGCGGTAAATCGCGCTTTTGCTGATTTGTTTATCGGAAACTCCTGCCGCTATATCGTTTACCGACAGGAGTTCATCAGCATGTTCTTTGAAGAAGCTTATCAGTATTTCTCTTTGGCTGGTATTATATTTCTGCAACAAAATCCCTCAATAGAAAAATGAATTTGCGACAAATTCGCAAATTCATTATATCCTTTTTGATTTTCTTTGTCAATGCTAAAATGCTGTTAAAACAAATTGACATATCAATTAAACTTATATTTTTAACGGCTTTTAATAGTTCTGTGTAAAGAATTATCGCATAGGATAGAGAACCGTTTATTAACCGGTTCTTTACTTTAAAATTTTTTCAAATCGGAAAAAGCCCTCGTTGTCGTTTCCGTGTCCGTCGGGCTCGGGATGAAATTTGTTGAAGAACTCGACGATGTGAAAGCCGCAGCGGTTAACGTAAAAGTGTATATTTCTTGTTTCAAAATACGGCGTATGCGTCTGCCAGATTTTAACCTCGGGGTGAAGCTTTTCAACCGCGCACCAAGCCGCATAGCCGATGCCCTTGCTATGTGCTTTCGGCGAAACAAAGAGTAAGTCCAAATCGCCTTTATCGCCGTCAGTTTTAATAACTACACCGCCGACCTTTTTGCTGCCCTGTATGATGCGGTACGCTTCGCCGCCGTCAATTGACTCTTCAATTGTTTTACGGGATATGATTTCGCCGTCCTCCTCAAAATGGTCGTCGCGTTTGCCGAATTCTTCAAGCGCACCATATTTGAACGCCTCCTGATTATCGGTTATAAACTGCTCTCTGTCATCAGAGGTCAGCGATACAAGCTTTATATCTGTCATTTCGTTACCTCGTTAAATCAGAACTAATCTTACAGTTCCGTGCCCATAAGAATCACTTCGGTTTCTTTTTTGAAACCGTGCTTTTCATAAAACTTTGGAAGGAAGCCGTCGCCTTGCGTAATCAGGTTGACGCCCTTAATGCCGTGCTTTTTCATTTCTTCAAGGCAGGCTTCAAGCAGCTTTGTTGCAATGCCCTGTCCCTGATAATCGGGATGTACGGCAAGGTCGTTGATTTCAAACATTCTGCCCCAATGAAACAGCATAGAGCTTCCGAGAATAAATCCCGCCACCTTACCGTCAACAAGATATTCCAAGCCATAGGACTGTTTTGAATCCATAATTTCTCTGATATGAATCTCTGCGTCCTCAGCCTTCCAGTTATCGTTCCACGGCTCGCCTGAAAATGCTGTTGCATAAATAATACCGTATTCCGTGATGTGTTCTGTTGTGCATTCTTTTATCATATTAATCATCTCCGAAAAATCCCAATTTGTCGGGGCTAATTCTTTTTTTCAACCGCACCGACAGGACATACGGATTGACAGTTCCCGCAGTGAAGGCAGTTGCTCTGACTGATAACGGCGGGAATACTGCTGAAATCAATGCAGCTTTGAGGACATACCGTGCCGCAGGTCTGACAGCCGATACAGCTGTCATTAATGAAGTATCCCACCTGTGTTTGCTCGGCACCGCCAAAGGTAAAGCCTGCTCTTTCAATCGGCTTTTTGGAAAGGTCAAACCATTCGCCTTCGCCCTCATAAAGCTGAAAAACGGTAAGCGCTTGTCTTGATTCCTCCGTCGGATAAATCTCAAGCATATACGGATTTTTTTCAAGGAGAACAGGCAGCCTTTCGCTGCCGATTTCCTTTACCCTTCCTCTGACGGATACGGCAACGCTTGTCATCGTGCTTTCGCCTTTAAGTGCCGTCAGCGAGAGATAGCCGCTTTGCACCAATCTTTTGTAAAAGCTTTTGCCCTTTGCCGTAAGAAAGTATAAGCCGTTTTCGTCAGCGTCCATCATATCCACGGCGCAGGTAACGGGCAAGCCGTTTTCATCTACGGTTGCCACTATGGTTGAGTGTATTTCATTTACAAGATATTCAAGATAGTTCATTTTTGTAAATCCTCGAGCACGGTATTAATATCACCGTCAATGCAGATTGACTGCTTTTTGATTTCCGTCGGTGCGTCCGCTTCGCCTAAATTAATACAAACATAGGCAGCGTTTTCGTTTTCTGCCGTCCACTCCCAAAACGGATATTTTATGATAACGGGTGTGTTATAGCCTACGCCGAGTTCAAGATAGACAACCTTCATTCCTTCGTGGCGGCGGATGAAATCCTCGTACTGATTATATGCCACATACCAGCCCTCGTCCTGTACAAAGGTGTCGTCACAGCGAAGATTTGTTGTCATCGGCATGCCGCAGACGGGACATTTCGGAACAAGCTCGCTCGGGATTTTCATATCCTTTTCGGCTTCATACATCTTTTTGATAATTTCTTCGTTATCGTAGGTCTGCTGATGACACGGCTCGCTGCACTGAAAAAGTCCGTAATCTCCCTGCGTATAAAATAAGCGTTTCTTATCAAAACCTGCGCGCTGAAAGCAGTGGTCCACATTGGTGGTGAGAACAAAATAGTCCTTGTCCTTCACAAGCTCAAACAGCTTTTGA
>JAILFM010000031.1 GCA_024697575.1 Clostridiales bacterium | reverse complement strand
TATTGGAATTATCACCAACTGACAGCGATAACGATGGTATACCAGATTACTGGATTAACGAAAATTATCAGTTACTGGAAATGGATGATGTTGCGCTGTCAGACCCCGATAACGATGGTCTTGATAATTTAACCGAATATGAATACGGCACTGATCCGTTGAACCCTGATACAGACGGCGACAATGTGTATGATAAAATCGAACTACTCAAAGGTTTGGATCCTCTGAAAGAAAAAACAGACGGTGAAACTGATGACTATATTCGCGCATATGGTCAGCCCGATTTGGAATTGACGGATATCTATTGTGATGACATGTATATGTATTTCAGTGTCAAGAATGATACGGACTCAATAGCGATGCGTTCCGTGGTGGAAGTCGGTTCTGGTGAAGAATCCATTGCTTTGTGGACGGTAAATGTTGACGCGCACAGCATCATTGATTTCGCCGTCAAAAAAGAGGATTTAGTTGGCATAAGTTCCTTCAATATAACCGCAGATGCCGGAGAGATTACTTGCGACAGCGACTACACGAATAACAGTTTTTCATATTCAGCCGAACAATCTGTCCGACTGGATGACATTGATGTTGTCAAAAACACAAGCGCCTCTCTGCTGCCGGCTGCTCAGAACTCTGCAAATGACATCTATCACTGGATGATTGACAGCGGCGATTGCATTACTTTGAATGATAAAACCGGAGAGATTACTGCAGCCAAAATTGGTCGCAGTCGAGTAAAAGTTGAAACATTAAGCGGCGTCAGTAAAACTATTCAAATAAGCGTTGTTTCCTTTGAAGGTGCGGAATTTACGGTATTTGAGAGTAAAAAAATCAATGACAACACAGCAATAGCAGTTACAGGTTATTTCGGAGAAGATGTTGAAGCACACATTCCGGAAACAATCGGCGGACTTCCTGTTACAACAATCAACGCTAATGTGTTCCGAAACAGCGCAGTTAAGACCGTCATCCTGCCGCATACAATTGAATTTATTGCAGAAAATGCGTTCATCACTAACCATAGTATCAGCGAGTTTATTGTAGCGGTCAGCAACGAATCGTTTGCAAGTGAAAATGGTGTATTGTACAATAAATGTAAAACAAAACTGATTGCATATCCACCGGCGAAGAATAACACATTGTTTAATATTCCCGATGAAGTTGCAATTATCGAAAAAAATGCTTTCTATCGCTGTTCCAATTTGCAACAAATTTTTCTTGGTTTAAATATTGAAAATGTAGGTATCGGTGCGTTTAGCAACTGTTTAGCACTGGAAGAAGTGCATTTTGCCGGTTCTTTAGATGAATGGTGTAAAATATCATTTGGCGGAACAACTGCGAATCCATGTTACTATGCACACAAACTTTATGCGGACAGCAAGCCTGTAGCAGGTTACATCAACATTTCGACTGATGTATCGGATTACGCCTTGTATGGTTTGACTGAAATTACAAATATTCATTTGGAAGATTCTGTATCGAAAATTGGTAATTATGCATTTTATGGTCAAAGCAATCTGGAATCAATAAACATTCCAAACGGTGTTGAAGAAATCGGCAGTTATGCGTTCAATTGTTGCACCGCATTAGAGAGTATAATAATACCCGGAAGTGTAAAAAGAATTGGTGTTTCTGCATTTCGATCGTGTGTACAGTTGGAGAGCATTGAAATCAAAGAAGGTGTAACAAACATTGGCTCCTCTTCCTTTAGCGAATGTTCTGCCCTGAAGACGGTCATAATTCCTAATAGTGTTACCGCCATTGGATTATCAGCTTTTTATAATTGCAACAGCCTAGAAAATTTGACAATTCCATTTGTCGGGACAAGCAAAAATGCAACCGGGACAAACAGAGTTTTTGGCGCCATTTTTGGTACTACGATTTACAGTACTGCAGAAGGTATAACAACACAGTATTATGATCCATCCTTCTGTACCTACTATTTTATTCCTGATTCAATTCAAACAGTAACGGTTACGGACGCTTCGTCGATTCCTTATGGTGCATTCTACAACTGTTCATTTATCAAGAACATCGAAATTTCAAATACATCGGAATCAATCGGGGAAAAGGCTTTTGCAGGATGCAGTAGCCTTGAGTCATTAACTATCCCGTTTGTGGGTGCTTCGAGGGCGGCAACAGGTGAGGAAGGCGTTTTGGGGTACTATTTCAAAACAGCCGATGTAAGTTCAGAGGATACGACGACTCAATATTACGCAGGTTTATCATGTAAGTTTTATTATATCCCTTCCACATTAGAAGCTGTAATAATTACGGATGGCACACAATTGTCCTATGGCGCATTTTACAACTGCTCTAACCTAAAAACAATTGGCTTTAACAAAGAGTTGACTTCTATTGCAACAGCAGTATTTAAAGGTTGTAGCGCATTATCATCAGTGCAGTATGCCGGAGCAATGGAAGATTGGTGTTCCATTGATTTTGCGTCCGAAACATCAACCCCTTGTAACTATGCTACATCTATTTTCATAAACGGAGAGTCTATTGAGGGTGTTTTACATATACCAAATGGTCTGACAGAAATCAAGAAGTACACATTCTACGGGTTTAATACAGTTACTGATTTGATTTTTCCGGAAAGTGTGTCTGTAATAGGAAGCAATGCGTTTTGCCAATGCACCGGCCTTACGAATGTGCAACTTCCGGATACAATTATTAAGATTAATTCCGGAGCTTTTATGCGATGCTCTGCTTTGTCCGCAATCGTGTTGCCTGATACTATTGATACAATTGCTATGGAGACATTTTCTTGCTGTACATCTCTTTCGAGAATTATTATTCCGGATGGAGTTACTTATATAGGAACAGAAGCATTTTATCAGTGCACAGCACTTAAAGAGGTTGTTTTGCCAAACTCAATATGTAAAATTGCATCGCAAACTTTTAATCGCTGTACAGAATTGGAAAAAGTTAATTATACAGGAGATATCTATCAGTGGTGTAGCACGATTTTTATGGATTCGTATTCTAATCCAATGCGGTATGCAACCGAACTATATATCAGAGACACAAGAATTGCCGGCGATTTAATTATTCCCGCTGATTTGAATATCGTTAATAATTATGCATTCTATGGATGCTCTGAATTGGAATCAGTACATTTTGGCGGAACACTGGATGAATGGTGTAGTATATCCTTTGGCGGAGCAACTGCAAACCCATGTTACTATGCACATAAGCTTTATGTCAATAATGAACCTGTAGCCGGTATAATAAACATTTCAACCGATATATCAAATTATGCGATGTACGCAGTCACTGATGTAACAGGCTTGGTTTTGGCAGGGTCAGTTTCTAAGATTGGAAATTATGCGTTTTGTAATTGCAAAGATATGGAATCAATTACAATTCCGAATACAGTTACTGTAATCGGAAATAATGCATTTAGCGGCTGTTCTGTGTTGAAGAATATCACCATTCCGGGAAGTGTTGCTTCATTGGGCAATTCTGCGTTTTCTAATTGTTCGGGGTTGGAGAGCATTACAATCCAAGAAGGTGTATCTAACATCGGTTCTTCCTCCTTTAGCGGATGTTCTGCTTTAAAGGCGATTATTATTCCCAACAGTGTCACTAACATCGGATTAGCTGCTTTTCGTAACTGCAGTAGCTTGGAAAGTCTATCTATTCCGTTTATCGGAACAAGCAGGGAAGCAACCGGAAGCAGTCGGGTGTTTGGATTTATTTTTGGCAATACAGGTATTAAAGATGCCGACGGTGTAACAGAGCAACATTTCGATGTATCAAGTGTTTCATATTATTATATCCCGTCTTCTCTTAAATCGGTGACAGTAACCGATGCTACATCTGTGCCATATGGTGCATTCTACAACTGTGCAAACTTGGAGAGTATTACTCTTTCGAATAGTATTTCTTCAATCGGTGAAAACGCATTTTATTCTTGCGTTAATCTTGAAAATATGACATTCGAAGCAGGTTCATCTTTAGCAACAATCGGTAACATGGCTTTTGCAAACTGTTCGTCTTTAACTGTTCTTTATTTGCCGGCATCGCTTACATTGGTAGACAGATACGCATTCAATAATTGCTCTGGTATTTCCGACGTGTATTACGACGGTGCTGACAGTGAAGTGATTTCAACTCTGAATACCATTTTCGGTGCCAGTAATGTTCACTTCTTTGTTGCTCGCGTCAATGACACACAGTTTTATTCTTTCTCCGATGCTGTGACAGCGGCAGTCAATACCGGCACGATTGAGCTTCTTGGCAATATTGCCGAAAGCTACAAAATAGCAAAAAATCAGGTTTTAAAGGTTAAAACCAACGGATATTCTCTCAATATCACAGCTCCGTCAGGTTTAAATGTTTTTTCCATTACCGACAGCAACGGCGTCACGACCTATGGTGTACCGTATTTTCACGGTCAGACCCTAAGCACCACCGGGGAAATTGCCTGTAACTTCTATGTTTCACTGCCGGCGGGCAGTGAAAACCTGTTGACAGTTAAGGCGAACACCACAGCCGGAAACACCGAAAAAGAATACATCTATACGACCGATAATATGGCAAAACGTTCTTCATATTACATAGCAAGCGTTGGTGTTGCGGCAAAGGATATGGGCAATATCATAACAGCGCAGATACTCGATGAAAGCGGCACTGTGTATGCTCGAATCAATTATTCAGTCAAGCAGTACTGCATTAACGCCATTAAAAACAATAAAGATGATGCGAGTAGAGCGTCATTTGTCAACTTCGCCGCGTCTATTCTGAATTACGGTGCCTATGCCCAGCAACAGTTCAATGTCAACACAAACAATCTTGTAAACACCGAGCTGAAAAATTACAAAGACACCAATGGCAACGCTTTATTTGCAACTGATCTGAGTAATGCGGCTGTTAAGGATGACGCTTGGAAGGCAACGGGCGGCACGGGGAACAACAATTATGTAACCTTTGTGGGTCAGACGGTTTCAACGACATCAAACACTCAGATAAGCTACTATCTGAAACTCAGTGACAGCATTGAGAATTACACTTTCAGTGTGACAAAAGCCGGAACAACTACAACAAAGGCAATCTCCGTCAGAGAGATAAGCGGCTCAAGTCAATACAACTGCGTTGTGACAATACTTGATATACCGGCGAAGAACTTAGGCGATGTGTACACCCTCGCAGTTACAAACGGTGACGAAACCGCCGAAAAGAACTACAGCGTTCTAACATATATCTACAACCAGTATGATAAGGGCGGCACTTTGGGTAACATGGTAAGGGCTATGTATCTCTATTACGCTGCTGCGGCTGAGTATTTTAGCTGAACATTAATGAAGAAATACCAATAATTAAGAAAGGATACCAATATGAAAATTTTCAAAAAAATCATGTCGGCAGTCTTGTGCTTAATAATGCTTTCCGGCTCTCTTGCAGTCGGCGCAGGCGGATTTACCGGGTTGCTCAAGTCAATAAGCGTTGAAGCAAACGCTGCATATTCCGTAGGCGACACTATCTATTTTGGCTCTTATCCGCAGAGCGACGTTACATCATCACTGGGGTCTGTTCTCAATTCTCAGAGCGGAACTTGGAAATCATATAATTATTACTCCGGTACGGGAGATTGGTATGACGGTCAAATGAAGGCTTCCGACTACATGAGGTACAAGGATGTAACTTATAACGGAAGTAAATACCGCGGTGTCTGAAGGTTAAGCGAAATCGGGATTTATCAAATCTTTACATACATGGTCATTAGTATATACAGGAGGAGCAAGTTTATTATGAAGAAGTTATTCAAGCAATTTTTAATCATCACATTATGTTTTATGATGGTTTTCGGTACGGTAGCAGTTGGCAACAGTAGCAAAGGCAAATCAAATGATTTGTTTTTATTGAAAGCATCGGCTGCTGATATTTACACTTGTAAAATATGTGGAAAAATCTTCACATCAACGGAAGATTACAACGATCACCTTGAGACCCATTTCATTGTGATAATGGGCAGTTTAGCAGCTTGTTCTCAATGTGGAATTATTGTAAAAAAAGAAGATTACAATTCTCATATTAATTCGCATAGTGTAGGTGTAACGCCGACAAACCATTCCACTTATACTTGCAGTAAATGCGGTAAAATTTTCACATCAACGGATGATTATAACGATCACTTAGAAACACATATTATCAATATTTACAGGGACAGCAAGCTTATTTTTACAGCGGACGGCGAAATAGTCTGCAGTGTTGTTTCCCCCTGCTACGGTTTTGATGAACCCGCCGTACCTGAAAAAGCAGGCTATACAGGCGAGTGGGAAAGTTATAAGCTCGGCACATCCGATACAGTTGTTAATGCAATATATACCCCGATAATCTACAAAGTGACATTTATGGCAAACGGAATTATTGTTAAAGAGTCGTCATTCTCAGTTTTTAATACCAACATATCTGAACCGCCAATTCCGGAGAAAATAGGATATATCGGCGAATGGGAATCATATTCAATTGAACCGAACGACATCGTAATTAAAGCGGTTTATACCAAAATTTCTGCGCCTCAAATCAAAAATTATGTTTCTGCTATGAAGGTTGATTACAAGTCAACGCTCAAATTCAGCGCGACCGTCGACCTCCCGGCAGGGTATTCAATAGGATGGTCAACAGGTGATACCGGTCCGTCAACAACACTTAAGCAGGTCAAAGACAGTGAAATCGATGTTTATTGCTACCTTATCAAAAACGGACAAAAAGTCGACGGCAGTGAAAGCGAAGTTGAAACCGTTATTGTCAATACAGGCTTCTTCGCTAAGCTTTCCGCCTTCTTCCGCTCGTTATTCGGCACTTTGCCGAGATATGTTGATAATAAAAAACAATGAGGAAAAAACAGATGAAAAAACTTTCGCAGTATCTGTTTTTGCGGGCAACGGAATCTCTGATGTTACCGGTTCAGGTCAGTACAAAGCCGGAGACAGAGTGACAGTCAAAGCGACGGTGAAGAATAATTATGTGTTCCGCAATTGGACCGGAAACAATATCAGCGGTTCAACAAACAGCAGTTACACCTTCACAATGCCGAAAAAAGATGTAACATTAACCGCAAACGCAACACAAGCGCCCATGTATACGCTGACCGTTGTTAAAGGAGATGACGGCATTTCTTCTGTCAGCGGTGGCGGATCATATTACGCGGGGGAATCTGTAACGGTTACCTGTAAAATTTCTACAGGTTATCTGTCTGATGAATGGTATTCTTCAAATGTAAATGCGGTGGCAAATAAATCTTCCCAATCGTACACCTTTACCATGCCAAGCGGTAATCTGACACTTACAGCAAAATCGACTGACAACCGATATACTGTTACATTGTCCAAAGGGACGGGTATCAGCTCCGTCAGCGGCGGAGGCACATATACGGCAGGCGATACCGTAACTGTCGGCTGCACGCCCAAATCGGATTATGACTTCTCGGAATGGACGTCAAGCAACACAAGCAAGTTAAAAAACAGTTCAGTCCAAAGCTATTCATTCACTATGCCTAAGGAAACGCTGATTAAATCGGGGTGTTTAGAACGGCGAGCAGGTTTTTCGGCTGGTGAAGTCGAAAAATCGCAGAAATAATTTGTTTATTTCAAGATTTGAGACAAAATCAGGTGGAAAAGATGCCGCCGTTATGAGTGCAGCGATTTAATCAGCGTTTCCCTAAGGCAAATGTAACACTGACAGCAAAAGGAGTGAAAAACAAATTTACTGTTTCCATCACTAAAGGAACAGGAATACAAACTGTAAGCGGAGAAGGAACCTATTCACCGGGAGACACAGTAACGGTTTATGCCGATATGTACTATGGCTATGTGTTCGACCGCTGGACAAAGAGCAGTTCAACGGTATCTACATCAGCGGCGTACACATTCACAATGCCGAGCGGCAATTTGTCTTTGACGGCAAAGGCAAAACTGGACAAAGATAATTAATTTTGATTCATCCCATAATATTCACAAAGCTTTTTGATATCTTCACTGTCAAAAGCGCCGTCAACGAGGATAAAATCATCCATTCTGAAAATAAGATTTCTTGTGTGATTATATCCGACAGGTCTGTCGTCACCCAGAACAAAATCTCCGCCGCGGGCAACAGAATCAAAAAACATCTTTTCTTTTTTATCAACATGGGGCGAAGCGAAATTCACAAATGTCATTAAAGACGAATTGTCATAATCAAATGCTACAGCGATATGAATAAAGCCGCTGCAGCCGTCCGCGCCGAAGGATGTGACAGAGCTGTCCTCATCATCACCGCTCCTGATTCTCACCGAAACTGAATGATTGTTAAGCAGGATATTAAACCCGTCGCTTTCGGCGCCGCCGCCTTCAAGCGGTCTGTTACCCGCAATACAGATTGACCCCGGAATATCCGGGTCCGCCTTTATCCAAAAAGCGAGGGAAAAGCTTTTTGAAAATTCAAAACCGTCAATCTTTATGGAGCCTGTCGCCCCGAATTCGGCGGCTGAACCTGTCACACCGTTTGAATAATACTTGACAAGTCCGGTCTGCGAAACGCCGCAAAAACCGGTTTCATCCTTAACAGAACTTTCAAAAAACATACAAGCTTTTATTCTGTCACCGAACAGCCCGGAAAAACCGCTCTTTGACCTGAAAGGCTCGCCCGCCTTTCGGCAGGGGGCGGGTTTTATTTCCGGCTTTATGTATTTGCCTTCATAATTTTCAAAAAGCCCCGAAGGAATCTGAGATGAAAACCCGGCGGGGTTATACTCCGGAATTTCAATGCCCAAAGCGTACAAAACAACTGCGGCAATATCCTTTGTGACGGCAAAGTCGATTTCACCGTTTTTGACTCTCCTGCCTGCAACGGCAAAAAAGACAAACTTTTCGCCCTCACTCCATCCGCCGTGACCGCGGTCGTTTCCACCATGATCGGCTATGCAGATGAAAAGAGTGTCCTCTGCTATTCCCTGTTTTTCATATTCGTCAAAAATTCTGCCTACAAGCGCGTCAATCTCGCTGATTTTTTTCAAATGGCCTTCGCTGCCGTAACCGAAAGTGTGACCTGCGCCGTCAACATTATCAAGCTGAACAAAAAGAAAAAGCGGTTTGTTTTTAACGCATTCGATAACCCTTTCGGTAACCTTTTCATCATTTTCATCGGTTCGCTTGTCAACGCCGATGCCGTCCTCAACAATGCCGATATTGATGGGATTCCAGTTGACAACGCTTGCAAGATATGCGTCGGGGAAACGCTCGCGGATTCTTCTGAAAACTCCCGGCAACTTCTCGTTTTCATAAGGGTGGCACGAAATATATCCGTTTGTCAGATTGTGAACCGCAGGGTCTGCGCCTATGAGCATACCGCCCCAGTTTTCGGCGCTGATGGTAGGGTCAAGACTGTAGGCAAAAAATGTTGACGCGCCGCCGGAAAAAATCCTGTCCATACACGGGGTATCTGTCAGCCGGTTAAAATTGCCCATACCGTCGATACCGATAACGGCAACATGATTATATTTTTTCATCATAACTCCTCAATTCAGATTAAATTCAATGAAATCATCATCGCCTGTCCGGTTGTTATAAAGAAAATCCTGTGCCATTTGCGCAAAGGACGAGCCGGACGGTATCAGATTTTTAAGAGGTTTAATGTTAAAAATATTTGTCAGGCGGTCAAGGCGCTTGGCGGCGCAGGTGAAAACCGTGTTTTCGACCGTGCCGGGCGTAAAGGGCGCGTTGCCCGTATAAATATGCCTTAACAGCACAAAAGCACTCTCAAGCGCCTTTTGATTTTCGGCGTTTTTATATTGCTCTTTTGTTAGCAGTTTTTTTGCATTTACTAATTTTGCAAGAGAGGACATTTTTAACTTTTCCACTTTGGAAACGGCAAATTTCACAAGCATTTTGTGCTTTTTAAGCTTATCAACCGGCACAAGCCCATCCGTCATGGTGAGAAAGCCGTCATAATCGGATTTAACATAAGGCAGAGCGTGTTCGATAAGTCCGGTGAAATTCAGCTCATACAAATAATCAAACCTTGTTTTTTCGCCGGTGTCAACGCCGTTGATTTTATCAATGCCGACGCTCTCAACGGTGCATTTACCATCGCCGGTAATGGTAACTTTTCGCATTACTCCACCGGCGTTGACAAGCGCAACGGTTGAAATATCAAAAAAGTATCTGCCGTTTTCGCCCTCAAAACGGCGTATATTCTGAACATGGGTGTGACCGGTAAAGACCGCTCTCACCTTTTTTTTGCACATAAGAGCGGAAAGCTCTCTGTAGCCGCCGTAAAGTTCAAAATCCGCCATGTGACGGTAAACCTCCCACGGAGGAATAACCGGGTGATGGACGGCAAAAAGAACATAATCCCCCGCCTCGGCAGCTCTGTCAACCTCACTTTCAAGCCACTTCATTCCCTCTTCAAACAGCCCGCAGTGGCTTCTGCCGTTGCCGTTATCGATGATAATTATCATTCTAAGTTTATCGCCGATTTTAACAACATACGATCCGCTCTCGGGGTCAACGCTGAGGGCATTTCTGTGGGTGAATGGCTCATAAAAATCAAACAGTTCACTTCTGAGCATAAACGGCACCGGCTCGCATCCTGCAGCGGTATAGCGCACGGCATTCTTTTGAAAACACTCATCCTCACCGTTGGGGCTGCAGTAATCGTGAGTCGCAACGGATATATATACATTTTTGCCTGCATCCTTAAGCATTTGAAGGCGGTTCCTGAATTCACGGTGTGAATTCATATCGCCGCTGTTGACATTATCACCTAAAAATATGACTGTATCCGTAGTTTTGTCGGCAATTATTTTTTCTAAAAAAGTATCGAGAATCTGAGGGGAGGTTTTAAGCGCAATCTGGTCCCCTCTCTCCCTTTTTGTTATCGGCAGTCCCTCATCCCAGCATTCTTTTGAAAGGTAATGGCAGTCTGTGAGAAGGTAAAAAGACATATTGCGGTCCATCGTCTGTTCTCCTTAACCGGCGGTGAAATTCAGCTTAACAGTGCTCTTATGGTGATATGCCGATTTTGCGGTTATACTCAAGGAATATTCGCTACCCTCGCTTAAAATATCGCCGTCTATTTTAAATGAAAAAGTTTCATCGCCGTCAACAATGTAGTAATCGTTTATAACCGTATCTTTGAAAACTGTTTTGCCGTTGCTATCCCTTAAAACTATTTTGTAATCGTGAACAATATATCCGTCGGGTACAGAAGGGGCGTCAAAGGTAACGCCCCATTCACCGCTGTCGGTCCTGACGGCGGACACTGCGGTATTTTCGCCGAAAACCGGCGAAGAGTCATGAGCCTTAAGGTTTTTGTAAGTATAAGCATAAGTATCGCGGTTGTTGACATCATCAACATAATAATCGCAAAAATAAGTATCCGAAATCAAATCATAGCCGAGAATTCTGACACTGCCATCGCCGTCCGCCTCTATAACGCACATTTGCGCAGCCGGATCATAGCCCTGCGGGTGCTGACCGGGTATACCGTTTTTGTCAAGCTCAAAGCTTGCCATAGCGCCGCAGCCTACGGTGGTGTATGTCGTTTGAAGAATGCTCCTCGGGTCGTTCATAGGAAAATGGGAGTGACCGGAAAAATCGACTATCCCCGGGTGTTTATTAAATATAACATTAAGCTGCGGGCAGCTCCAACATGTGCTGCCGTAAACCGTGCCCCATGCGTGCGGATGCTGAAAGACAAACACAGGCTTTCCCTGTGAGTTTTTTTCAGCGCCTGTAATTGCCTTGTCAAGCCAGGCAAGGCTCTTTGGGCTGAAAGTCCACTCCGTCAAACCGCGTTCACCCGAAAAGGCAATGCACTGAAAGCCGTTGATTTCCGTCACGGTGTCAGGCTCATAACCGAAATGCCTGATAAAATATTCGCGGTAATTGTCATCTTTAAACTCATGATTGCCGTGGATATTGATAAACGGCGTTCCCTGCCTGATATGCTCGCTGATTGTCTCAGCGTATCTTTCATAATCACCTTCGGCGCCGACGCTTGAAAAATCACCCAAGCCGAAAAAAGCGTCAACGCCGGCGTATTTTTCATCATTATCAAAAAGGGCATAAGCGGTGTCAATGGCTTTGGCAACATGTTCGTTATTATTATGAGAATCGGTGAATGCAACAAGCCTCACCTGAGGTATAAAAGAATCCGGGGTTTTCGGCAGCTCGTCGGTTATTCTGCCGCGGGAAATCAGAAAAAGCTGTGAGGGCAAAACGACCGTAAGAACGGAAATAACGCCGAAAAAAATGCCGATAGTCCAGTTTTTTATTTGATTCAAAACATAAGCATCCATCTGTCATTTCTCCGAAATCTCATAATCGTTGTCATCGCTGACGGAATGAAGATAATCGCTGACAATTTTACTTCTTCGCTCCGAAAGCTCGTAATACATCTGTTCTCTCTTCTTTTTCGTAATCGGCCAAAGCATCTTGGGCACTATGCCCAATGTGCTTGTGACAAGCGGCACTACGGTGCAAAGGTAAAACAGCCACTTTTTTGTCTGTTCGTCCTGGGTGCCGACTTTTCGCCCCTGAATATAGCCGACCTTTTTCATAACAAGGTTGTTTATGGTGCCCATAAAAACACCCTGCAATTTCTTCACAAGACCTTTGGCAACGCCGGTGGTCGCTTCCATACGGTAACCGTGTTTCCATTCGCAATAGTCCATCGCCTCGTTCCACAAATCCGCGTTTATAACCTTATTGACACCGAAAAGAAGTTTGGAGAGAAATTCCGTTACGCCGTAACCGATAAGCATTGGCTTGAGTTTAAGGTAATTGTTATTAACCATTCCCAAAAGGAAGAATCCGAACACCACCGCGTCGCCGTAAATATCCGAGCCAACCCAGAGAAATTTGGAAGAAAACCGTTTGCGAAGGGGCGCGACAAAGGCGTAGCTGATACTGCCGACAGGGCCGGAAATACCGCTGACCAGTGCCTTCAGGGTGTTTATCATGGAGTTTTGACCGAAAACATCTATCCAGTAGTTATCCTGACTTGTGCCTACACCGAAGCCCGCCAGAAAGTCCGACAGGCACATAAGCAAAACGGGATAGTTTGTGAAAATCGCCTTGAAGCCCTCTTTAATGCTCGGCCTTTCGATGGATTGCGGAACACGCTCCCTTGAAACAAGGAAAAACCAGAATGTGAAGGCGGAAGAAATAAGCGCGCAAGTAACACCCATGCCCATAAAGATGCTGCGAAGAGAAGTCTTCCACCTGCCGGTTGTAACCATATCGTACATAAAGCCGAAGATATATCGCGGCATATCCTCACCCATATAACCCGTGAGCAGTTCCGCAAGGGTAATAAGCCGCACCCTCTCGTTCGGGTTAGGCGTTATCGTGCTCATATAACCGCTGCGCGCCACACTCGTGAAGGTACCGGCGGTTTCTGTGAAAACATTGAAAATATAGTAAAAAACAAGCTTTGCCACGAAAGTTCCGGATGTATTCGGGAAAAAGTAAGGAATAAACCAGTAAAGCAAACCTATGATAGTCATCGGTATCTGGAACAAAACAAGGTAAGGGCGGAATTTACCTATTCTTGTCCTTGTGTTGTCGACAATGGCGGAAATAAAAGTGTCATTAACAATATCCCACGCGCCTGTGAAAATGCCGACAATTGCCTGAATATCAAAGTCGATTTTAACAACATCCCAGATAAAGCGCTGTTTATAACCTTCGATATTAAAGCTGTTTGACCAGTCGTTAAAAAGATATGCTATGGTCTCTTTAGTGCCGACATAGTTAAAGGATCTGAAAACATTTGTGCCTTCACCGTTTCCGCCGCCCGATACGGATATATCGCGCTCTTTTACATTTTTATTGTCGCTCACTCGTTTTCACCCCCTGACAAAAGCGGAAATTCAATACAATATGAAAAATAAGACTGAACTTGACTTAAGCAGTTTGATAATCTCACGACTTCTTGCCCTCCTCCTCGGCTTTCAAAGCGCGCTCAAGATCGTTAAGCCTCTCTCTGCGCTCTTCTTCACTTTCAAATACCGGCAGCGGCAGACTGTCAAGGCTGATTTCACCGGAACGCACTTTTTTGAGAAGCTCCCTGCGTTTCGGATCAAACTCACGGTAAGCCGGTTCAAGTCCCTTTTTAAGCAGAGCGGAATTGATAGAAAACGTCAGCGTAAACAGCGCAAAGCATACCGCCGCGCCAAAACCCGCCTTGATGACCGCTCCGCCGGTGCCGGCGAAATCGCATACGACAGCCGCCGCCTGCGCGGCAAGGGAAAGCACGGCGCCGGCAAGGGCAAGATTTTTCATAAGCTTTGCGCTCTTGCTGAGGTCAAGAAAGCTTAACAGTAAAACCGCAAATATCAGAACGGAGATCAGCGCGGAAAGCGCAAAAAGCGCGGGAACAACGCACAAAACGGCGTTTTTGGGGAACGGCAAAGATAAGACTAAATCCCGCAGCTCCGCCGGCGAGCCGTTCTTAAACAAAGATATCAGCCCGAGAACGCTGACGTTTAAAAGCGGCAAACCGATCTCACGGTAAATGGCCGCGAAGGGAATCAGGAAAGAGCTAAGCAATAAAACGGCCGCGGCAATGCGGATGATCTGCGCCTTGCCGCCGACAAACGCCGCCTTAATTCGCGCAATTATCATACGCGCGGCGGCTGACTCAAGCTCTGTTCTTTTGGCGTCTCTTATAAGATTGTCATTTTGGGTGAAATACATAATATTCACCCCGCAGTGCCTGCAATTCGGCCTTAAATCAAAAAATTTTATCTCACCGCCGCATTTCGGGCATTTCATACTGTCACCTCAGTTTCCAAGGCGGCGCAGATTTCGCACTGCCCGCCTTTAATAAATCAGGTTGTGTCAAACAATATTAACATAAACCGAAAATCATGTAAACAGTATAAGACCGTAAATAAAGAAAATGTTGAAAATATTGTTACACTGAGGGTGTGTCATTTTGTTGACTTTTCACTGAATCAAATATATAATGATTTTGCATTAACCAGCAAGGAGATTTTTATGGAAACAAAGTTCTGTGCCAAGGCAAACGGCAAGCTCCACTATCCGCACACAATCCTTACCGGCTTCGGTTTTCTGGCAAGCTCAATCGCGTGGGCAATTTATGACCCTTACATCACCAAAATCCTTAACTTTCTTTTGAATAAAAGCGAGTGGGTAACGCATATGAGCTCAAAGCTCAACGAAACATTCCCCAGACTCGCAGAATTCGCCTCCGCCAACGGTGAAAATGTTTCGACAGCCGCCGGCGGTATCACTCTGGTTCCGCTTTTCATCGGCATTATAATGACATTCGATAATATCTTCGGCGTTATTTTCCAGCCGACTTTCGGCAAACTGTCCGATCACACTCACTCGCGTTTCGGCAAGCGCAAACCGTATATCATTTTCGGTGCGCCGGTTTCAGCCGTTCTTTTTGCAATAATCCCGGTTTTTGCCATTAAGGTCGGTTCTTTGCCGCTGACGATGATGTTTATCATTCTTTTCGTTTTTATCATGTCACTGTGGCGCGCGCCGGTTGTCGCTCTTATGCCGGATTTGACCCCGAACGAGCTTCGTTCAGAAGGCAACGCCATTATTAACCTTATGGGCGGTATCGGAGGAGCTATCGGTCTTTTCGCCGGCACAATCGTTACAGTGCTTTATTGCGCGGCAACAGGGCTGAGTACAAAAAGTGAAAACTGGGATGAACTGAAAACCTTCCCCTATGTTTTCCTTTTGGGCAGCGTTGTTATTATCATCTGCACACTGGTTATCCTTTTCTTTGTCAAAGAACCGGACTCAAGGCTGAAAACAAAGGCTCAGCTCAATATGGCAAGCGAGCAGGCCACCGCCGAAAAGGCGGAAAAAGCCGCCGCAAAAGCCGCGCGTAAAGCGCAAAAAAGCGAAAAGCTGCCCAAGGCAGAAAAAAAGAGCCTTATCTTCATGCTCATGGGTCTGTTCTTCCTCTTCTGCGGCACAAACGCCGTTACCACATTCTTTGCTCTCTTTGCCGGTGAAATTCTCGGCAAAACTACAGCCCAGGCCACGATAATGACAACGGCATTTGCCGCCGCCTCCGCAGTTGCGGCAATACCTGCAGGTCAGATGGGTAAAAAAATCGGCAGAAAAAAGACAATACTCAGCGGTCTGTTAATATTCATAATCGCTTTCGGAGCATATATCTTCACGGCAAAAGCCGGAATCGACTCTTTAAGCGGCATTTTAATCTGGGTTGCGCTTGTTGTCGGCGGCGCAGCGAATATGTTCATAACAGTCAACACTCTGCCGCTTGTTCTTGAAATCGGCGGTATCGACAAAGTCGGAACCTTCACAGGCTATTATTACACGGCGACTTTCAGCGCGCAGATTGCGACACCGATTGTATACGGCATTGTACGCATGGTCACGGGCACATATATGTCCCTTTTCTACTACTGCCCGATAGCGTTCATTCTCTCGCTTATATGCATCCTTTTTGTCAAACACGGTGAAGCAATACCTGATGAAATAATCAAACAAATCGAGGAGTCAAATGACTGACGCTGAAAAAGATTATAAAAGCGAACTGATAATCGGCAGGAATGCGGTCCTTGAAGCGCTTCGCGGCGGACGCACCGTTGATACACTTCTTGTCGCCGCCGGCAGCAGAACCGGCTCCGTCACGGCAATCATTGCGAAATGCCGTGAAAAAGGCGTTGTCATTAAAGATGTTGACAAAAAGAAGCTTGACAGCCTTTGCGGCGGAGAAAACCACCAGGGTGTTGCCGCTTATGCCGGTGTTCATCAATACGCTGAGCTTAGCGATATTATCAAAACAGCCGCCGAAAAAGGCGGCGACGCTCTTATTGTAATCTGCGATGAGATTGAGGACCCGCATAACCTCGGCGCCATTATCCGCACGGCTGAAGCCTGCGGAGCTTGCGGCATCATAATACCCAAACGCCGTTCAGTCTCGCTGACCGGGGCTGTTGGCAAAGCGAGCGCAGGAGCCGTTGAATATATGCCCGTAGCAAGGGTAACAAACCTCGGCGCAGCCATTGACGAACTTAAATCAAACGGATTCTGGATTTACGGCGCAGATATGGGCGGTGAGAGCTGGGACAAACCGGATTATTCCGGCAAAACAGCCCTTATTATCGGCTCCGAAGGTAAAGGAATAAGCAGACTGCTTAAAGAAAAATGCGATTTTATCGTATCGCTGCCTATGCGCGGTAAAATCAATTCACTCAATGCCTCCGTTGCGGCAGGCATTCTTATGTATGAAATAATCCGAAAGAGGTGAGCGCTTTGGATGAATGTAACAGAATTGATGACATCATTGACGAAGTCAGACGGCTGAATAAAGATATGTTTTCCGGCACAGCCGCCGAACCCGCAGCTGAAGATGAAGGCTCCGAATGGTCTTTAGAGGACATTGACAGGCTTATTGCGGGCGAAAGTGTTTCACACGAGAAGCTGGCGCAAATCGGTCAGGATGATTTCAAAACGGATGAAGTTATCCCGGGTGTTGCAACCGCTGAGATTGAACAGCCCGATTTTGACGAAGCTTTCTCATTTGAAGAAGAACTCAAAAAAATTGAAAATGATATTTCAAATGAACTGCCGCCCGAAATCACAGACGGTATGTTCACGGATAAACCGCTCCATCTGTTTAAAGACAGTGAAGAAAGTGACGATATTTTCTCAGGCGAACAGCCGGAGCTTGACGGTCAGGAAACCCTCTATAATACAGAAGAAGCGGATTTTAACATCAGCGATTTCAACCTTGAAACCGTTATTATGCCTGAGCAGGAGCCTTTGAGGCCCTCAAAATATCCGGGCGTTAAAGCAATAGTTGACACACTGTATGAAAACAAAAACACAGCGAGTGAATATTTTGAAAAAAGCCGCCGGAGCATTACCGCCGTTGACGACGCGCCTGTAAGCCCCGACGACTACAAAACACGCTTTTTTGCAAAGCCGGTTGTCAGCAGCAGTGAAGACATTGATGTGATTTCATTAAGCCCCGTTGACCGTTCAGGCATTGTTGTTGCAAGGTCGAAAAGCAGTGATGAAGGCGGTCTTGAGCCGATGCCTACCGTTCTTTCCGCCGAAGAAGCTTTAAAGCGCGGCAGTGACGCTGTCTTTCCGGAAACAGTTTCCGAAAATGTCGACAGTAACGATGTTGACAGCCAGATAATGTTCAGCGGCTTTGAGACAGTCGATGAGGAATCAATGCCTGTTAACGCCAATGCCGCCGAAATTGAATCTGACCTTGAGGATAAACGCAGGAAAAGAATTGAAAAATTCCGTCTTAAAACACCTGACGACGAAACCGGCTCGGCGCTTGACGCCCTGGACTATCAGCCGCCGGTTAAAAAGCAAAAAAGAGACAAAGCCGCAGTGATTGCAAATGAAGCGGACAGTGAAACTAATAACCCGGCGGGTAATAAAGACGAATATACCGACCCGTCGCAGCGTGAAAGCATCAGAAGGATGCTTGCAGAGCGAAGCAAAAAGAGTTTGAGCAGAGTTATCGGCATTGCGGCAATTGAAGTTTTACTGTTTATAATCAGCCTGATTCCGCCGCTTTTTGAAAAACTCAGCATT
>JAILFM010000018.1 GCA_024697575.1 Clostridiales bacterium | reverse complement strand
GTGTTGTCCGGATAAATACCGCTGCAGCCTCTGTGACCTATAATACCTGTCTGGGGATGGGCTCCGGAAAAAACAAAAGTGATAACTGCGATAAGCATTGAAAAAAATCGTGAAAAAGTCATATTTCCTCCTCTTATTCCGGTTTGTCCGAGTTAAATACGGACAGCCAACTGAGACGATTATATTTTATTCATATTTTTTTGTCAAGGGAGCAATGAAGTGGAACAGAAAATGAACGTGAAAATCACAGCCGTGCGCAAAGCCTGCTATAAGGATTTGATAAATAAATACGAAAACCCTCTTGACAATCCCTGCGAAATTGACGAGGGTCAGATTTTTGTTTCGGTTAACGGTGAAATGCCGCAGGGGTTTTGCCCCAGCGCATGGGAGAGTATTCGTGATTTTGTAAAAGTATTGTCCGAAGGCGGAGGAAACTTCTTTGACGGCTGGATGAAAAACGAAAAATCAGCCCTGATTTCATGCAATGACGGCTTTCGACCCGTCAGCTTTCTTCTTGAAACGCAGAATTAAAAAGTAAGCACATAATTGAAAAAGCCCCGCAACAGCGGAGCTTTTACTGGCGCGCTGTGGGGGACTCGAACCCTCGACCTTTTGGTTCGTAGCCAAACACTCTATCCAACTGAGCTAACAGCGCAATTCAACCTTGCAAAGTTTAGCACAGTGATGAAAAAAAAGCAAGTTTTTTTTTAAAATATCGAAAAATTATGCGTTTTTTACATTTTTTTAAAACTATGTATATTGACGCAACGGCAAATCATTCTTATAATGATTTTAACGGCGCATGCAAAACCAAAACGGTTGACTCTTTCTGCCGGTTTTTCAGTTTTTTGCTTTAAAAATAGAAATTCAGGGGGATTACAAGAATGTCGGATTATTTCGGAAGTGATATATTCAAACTCGGTTTTGGATTGATGAGACTGCCCAAACTTGAAAACGGCAAGATTGATGTTGAGGAAACTTCGCGTATGGTGGATGCTTTTATTGAGGCGGGCGGCACATATTTTGACACTGCGTATATTTACGATAACGGCGAATCAGAGGATGTGACGCGCGAAGCGCTTGTGAAAAGATATCCGCGTGAGAGTTATACACTCTGCACAAAGCTTTGCGCCTGGTCGCAGTGCCATGATGAACTCAGCGCGAAACAGCAGTTTTATACAAGCCTCGAAAGAACTTGCGCGGGCTATTTCGATTTTTACCTTCTTCATGCTCTGCAGCGGAGCAACTATAAAAAGTATGACGAGTATCATCTTTGGGATTTTGTTAAGGAACAGAAGAAAAAAGGCCTCATAAAGTACTATGGCTTTTCGTTCCATGCCGATCCGCCTTTGCTCGAGGAACTTTTAACCGAGCATCCCGATGTTGATTTTATACAGCTTCAGTTAAATTATGCCGATTGGAATGCACCGGGTGTTGCGGCGGGCGAGTGCTATCGCATTGCGAGAGAACACGGTGTTTCAATCACCGTTATGGAACCGGTCAAGGGCGGCGCTCTTGCAAAACCGGATGATAATATCAAAAAGATATTTGACGAGGCAGCCCCCGGAGCGTCATATGCCTCATGGGCAATCCGCTACGCTGCGTCGCTGGACGGCATTATAACCGTACTTTCGGGCATGTCAAATATGGCTCAGCTTGAAGATAACCTTTCCTATATGAAGAATTTTAAGCCTTTGTCACCGGAGGAACAGAAGGTGATTGAACATGTTCAGGCGGAGCTTGACAGCGATAAGACCATAAAATGCACTGCCTGTCATTATTGCACGGACGGCTGCCCCATGGATATCGCAATACCGGAGATTTTTGCCGTTAAAAACCGCCAGATTAAAAAAGAAAGCTGGGATGGCGGCGCTTTGGAATACAGCGTTGCGACTGCCGGCAAAGGCAAGGCGTCTGCGTGTATTGAATGCGGTCAGTGTGAAGATGCCTGTCCGCAGAATTTGCCGGTCATAAAGCTTTTGAAAGACTGTGTTTCAATGGAAAAGTGATTGTGTTACCATTTAAAAAAGTGTTGACTAATTTTTGCCGGAGTGCTATACTTTCAGTCAGTGATTTGATGGAAGCATAGCTCAGCTGGTCAGAGTGCCTGCTTCACACGCAGGAGGTCGTGCGTTCGAGCCGCACTGTTTCCACCAATAAGACGCCGGAACCCTGATTGGTTTCGGCGCACTTTTTTATGCGGAGGGTCGGTTATGGAATACAGCGGAATTAAACCCGAAGCCCTTATGCTCATGGAAGAGAACAGGTTTCGGGATTCAAAACCTTTTTATGAAGAAAATAAAGAAAAAATCAAACAGGGTATGACTGTGCCTATGCGTGAAATAGCGGCGATTCTGGGCGGTAAAATGGCTCGGATTGACCCGCTTATGGTTACAGACCCGGTTAAAATGGTGTCAAGAATACGCCGTGATACCCGCTTTTCAAAAGATAAACATTTGTATCGTGACAATATGTGGGTGATGTTCATGCGCGATAAGCGCGAGTGGCAGCATTATCCCTGCCTTTGGTTTGAGGTTACGCCGAAGGTGATAACTTCCGGCATTTGTTTTTTCGATTCGAACGCCGCTCTTATGAACACATTCCGCCAAAAGCTTATTGAAAAGCCTTCGGCATTTAAAAATGCTTTTAAGCGTGTTGAAAGCACAGGCAGTCTTGGCTTCGGGGACTGCTATAAGAAACAGTTTAAGGATTGTCCCAAAGGTCTTGAAAAGTATTTCAGTCTGAAAAATGTCGGCTTTATGGCATCGTTCACTGACTTCACAGTATTAACGGATAACAGGATTATTGAAATCCTCGACAGGCTTTTTGATGATTTTACGCCGCTTTTCAGGCTCATGCTTGAAGTGTCAGACTGCTGTTTTGCGAAAGGGGAATAGAATGGATTATTCAATTTTTAAAAGCGGAAGCGATATCAGGGGCTATGGTCTCGGTGACGAAGACGCTAAGCTTTACATGAGCGATGAAATGATTTCAAGGTGTGCAAGAGCCTTTTGCGAGTGGCTTATGTCAAAAACAGGCAAAGACATTGTCAGAATCTCGGTCGGCAGGGATTGCCGTCTTTCCGGCGAAAGAATTGAAAATGCCGTAATCAACGCCCTCGGGTTTTGCAGGGCCGAGATTATTGACTGCGGGCTTTCATCAACCCCCGCAATGTTTATGACAACGGTTGAACTCGGTTGTGACGGAGCAGTTCAGATAACGGCAAGTCACCACCCGATGGACAGAAACGGTCTGAAATTTTTTACCCGGGACGGAGGCCTTGACGGCTCTGATATCGCATTTCTTCTGAATTCAGCTCAGAATTATGAACCTTTTGAAGTTAAAGAGGCTGCGAATGTTCAGCATGTCGACTTTATGAAAACATACTCCGGAATATTAAGAAAAATGATTATTGACGGCGTTAACGCAAGTGACGCGGAGCATCCGCTCAAGGGTATGAAAATCGTCGTTGATCCGGGTAACGGGGTCGGTGGATTTTATGCACGGGATGTGCTCGCGCCTCTTGGCGCCGATGTCAGCGGAAGCGTTTTTCTTGAGCCGGACGGTTCGTTCCCGAATCACGCCCCGAATCCGGAAAACGCGGCTGCAATGCAGATGGCGTCCGAGGCGTGCATTGCTGCCGGCGCCGACCTCGGTATTGTGTTTGACACAGATGTTGACAGGGCGGCGATTGTCGGCAGAAACGGGCTTGAAATCAACCGTAACCGCCTTGTTGCGCTTGCCTGCGCCGTTGCGTTGAAAAAAGAAAAAGGCGCAACGATCGTTACCGATTCCGTCACTTCAGACGGTCTCAGAGATTTCATCACCGGATTGGGCGGAAAGCACTTAAGGTTCAAACGAGGTTATCGTAATGTAATCAACAAACAGATTGAACTTTGCAATGCCGGCGTTAAGTGCCCTCTTGCTATGGAAACCTCCGGCCATGCCGCTTTTGCAGAAAACTATTTTCTGGATGACGGAGCGTACCTTGTAACAAAACTCATTATTGAGTCTGCCAAAAGAGCGGCTGAAGGTGAGTCTCTTGAAAGTATGATTGCGTCCCTTGAGGAACCGGTGGAGGAAAAAGAGCTTCGCTTTAAAATCCTTGCTCCGGATTTCAGAGCCGAGGGCGAAAAAATAATCTCGGTCTTTGAAAAAGCCGCTGCTGATAATCCCGACTGGACAATGTGTGATGATAACTACGAGGGTGTCAGAATCAACAGCAAAAAAAGCTGCGGCTGGTTTTTAATCCGCTTGAGCGTCCATGACCCGATTATTGTTTTAAACAGTGAAAGTGATATTACCGGCGGAACAAGAACAATGTGCGAAGATGTTTATCGCTGTATTCAGACGGCTGATAATATTGAACTTATTGACATTTTTTCATTAAAAGAATTTTTAAACAAATGAAATTAATCAGGTTATTGACAGTCAGAATATCGGCTCTGATTTTAGCCGCCATTTGTGTTTGCTTTTCAGCCGGCTGTTCTCTCATAAAAAAAACAGAGCAACCGCAAAAAGAAAGCATCAACATTGCGGTTGATAAACTCAGCGGCGCGTTTAACCCTATTTACGCTGTGACTGCGGGTGACAGGACGGTGGCGTCACTTCTGTATTCCAGACTGAGAAATTACGACTCAGCTGTCAATCCGGTCAACAATCTCGGCAGCATTTCTTTTGAATATGCGGAAAACGACCTTATTAAGTACACTGTAACTGTAAAGAAGAATCTGTATTTTTCAAACGGTGCGGCGCTGACGATTGACGACGTTATCTTTACCTATTATTTTTTGGCGGATCCGAGCTATGACGGCGTTTACTCTGATTGGCACAAAAATGATATTGTCGGATTGAAGGAATATTATTCCGACAGTAAGGTGAAGACGATTACGGGTATTAAAAGGGTTGATGACCACACATGCACGGTCTGGTTCTCGTCCAAAAACATTAATTCGGCGGACGAGCTTAATGTTTATGTTCTGCCTAAAAGCCTTTACGGGGATTATTCAAAGGGCAAAGCTGCTTTGGTCAGGGATATGGACAAAGGCTTCGTCGGCTGTTCTTCATATGCCTTTTCCGCCTATGACGGCAAAAACGCAACGCTTGTTTCTTCACCCTACGCTCTGACACAGCCGGAGTTTGATGAAATTACGCTTACCGATACAGGCATGACAGGCGGCGATTTGGTAAAGTATGTTTCAAACGGCAAGGCGGACATTGCCGCAACACCTGCCACAGTATCTGCGCTGTCAAACATTAGCGGTGCGAATATCAAAACCGCCTTTTTTGACTGTGACGGTTATTTTTCGATTTTTTATTCGGCAAAACTGCTTTCTCCTCAATACCGCAGAGCTCTTATAGGACTTTGTGATTTCGGCGATGTCTTGACGGAATACTACGGCAACTATTGCACGCGTAACTATCTGCCTATGAATCACAAATGCGGTGAATATCCGTCTGAAGTTTCACAGCCCGTTTATTCTTCCGCCGAATGGACATCGTTCCTTGTCAGCGGCGAGCAGTTTCAAAAAACAATAACTGCCGGCTTTACCGGTGATGAAAACTCAATCGAAAAAGCGGTGCTGGATAAATATATAAAAATTCTTGCGGAAAAGGGAGTCAGTTTAAAAGTTAAGCGCTTTGAAAGCGAACAGAAAATGAAGAGCGAAATGAAAAAATCAAAAATTGCTCTCTGTATAAAGTATAACAAAGCCGGTTATAACGGCGATAAGTATTCCCTGTTCAACGCCGGCGGTGATGATAACTTTGTCGGTATAAATGACGAAAATCTGAACACTGTTACCGAAAGGCTCCACACGGCAACAGGTTTTGCCGATTTAAAAACAATCACTTTAAATCTTATGAGTGAAGTGATGAAAAACGCAGTTGAATACCCTGTGTGTCAAACGCAGAATGCGGTTGTTTATAATTCAGGTAAGATTACCGCTGAAAGCGACATTCTCAAAAGCGTTGCTGCGGCGGCTGAAAATTCGTGAAAATTTTTATTGCATTTCTTATTATACTGTGTTACAATACTTCGGCAATTCGCGTATGGTTATGCATATGTTGCCATCCTGCGGTTTTCCGTCGGCATCATTTTGCCCATACCAGGAATGTGTCTGACAAGATACAATAAAATTAAGGAGGAACAAATCATGTCAGTAGTATCCATGAAACAGCTTCTTGAAGCGGGCGTTCACTTTGGTCATCAGACCAGAAGATGGAACCCCAAAATGGCTCCGTACATTTTCACAGAGCGCAACGGTATTTACATCATCGACCTTCAGAAGACTGTCAAAAAGCTTGAAGAAGCTTATCTCTTCGTTCGTGAAATCGCCGCTCAGGGCGGTGAAGTGCTCTTTGTCGGCACTAAAAAGCAGGCAATGGATTCCATTAAAGAGGAAGCTTTGCGCTGTGAAATGCCCTTTGTTAACGCCCGCTGGCTCGGCGGTATGCTCACCAACTTCAACACAATCAAAAAGAGAATTGCAAGGCTCGGTCAGCTCAAGGCTATGGAGCAGGACGGCACATTTGACCGCCTGACAAAGAAAGAAGTTACAAAGCTCACCCTTGAAATCGAGAAGCTTGAAAAATATCTCGGCGGTATCACCAATATGAAAAAGCAACCCGCTGCCATGTTTATTGTTGACCCGCGCAAAGAGAGAATTGCCGTTCTTGAAGCTAAGAAACTCGGTGTGCCTATCATTGCGATTGTTGACACAAACTGCGATCCCGATGAAATCGATTACGTAATCCCCGGTAACGATGACGCTATCCGCGCTGTGAAGCTTATATCCGGCGCTATGGCTGACGCTGTTATCGAAGGTAGACAGGGCGAGCAGAACGCTCCTGCCGAAGAAGAAAAGGCTGAGGAGGAATAATTCAATGGCAATTACAGCAAAAGATGTTCAGGCTCTCAGAGAGAAGACAAATGTCGGCATGATGGACTGCAAAAAGGCTCTCACAGAAGCTGACGGCGATATGGACAAGGCAATTGAAATCCTTCGCGAAAAAGGTCTTGCATCGGCTGCGAAAAAGGCAAGCCGCGTTGCCGCTGAAGGCGTTATCGGCGTTTACAGTGACGAGACAGGCGCTGCCCTTGTTGAACTCAACTGCGAAACAGATTTTGTGGGTAAGAACCCCGATTTTGTCGCTCTTGCCAATAAAATTGCAAAGACTGTTATGCTTGTTAAACCTGCGGATGTTGACGCTCTTAACGCCGCGACAATCGCAGACGGCACAATGACGGTTGCTGAGTCAATTCAGGATCTGTTCCTTAAGATTCGTGAAAATCTGAAGCTTCGCCGTTTTGCTTTCCTTGAAGGCAAGGTTGCTTCCTACATTCACGGCGGCGGTTCCGTCGGCGTTCTTGTCGGATTTGAATCTGACAACACCGGTGATGATTTTAGCGCCATGGGCAAGAATGTTGCTATGCAGGTTGCCGCGATGAGCCCCGAATATCTTGACAAAGCCGATATTTCAGACGCTGAACTCGCAAAGATGAGGGCTATTACTGTTGAGAGCGCTTTGAATAATCCCGAGTCACTTCCCAAGCCCATTCTTAAGAGCATTATCGAAAAAGCCGTCAGCGAAAAGCTTTGGAGCGATGATGATGTAAAGGCTTATGAAGAGCAGAAAAACAACAAATATCTGTTTAACTTCCTTTCAAAAGAAGCTGCCGCTACTCTTGCGCAGATAGCTGTTGCCGGCAAAGAAGAGTATTCAGCCAATCCGATTTTCGGCAAAGTTGTTGACGGCCGTATCAACAAGCAGATTAACGAAATTTGCCTTCTTGAACAGGCGTTTGTCCGTTCGGATTTGTTTGAAGGCAATGTCGGCGGCTATATTAACGATGTTGCAAAGAAACTCGGCGCGAGCATTAAGGCTACTGCCTTTATCCGTTTTGCAAAGGGCGAGGGCATTGAAAAGAAGAACGACGATTTTGCGGCAGAAGTTGCAAGCATGATCTGAGAAATCAAAAATAAGAGCTGTAAGGCGCTCAAAAGGCGTTCTTACAGCTTTTTTTATGCTTCAGATTATATCACACTTTTCTGATAATGCCCATGGGTGTCTGTTCGTGCGACTGTCCGAGCGGATTATCTTTAAGTATTTTTGCCATTTTTTCACGGTCAATATCCTTAGGATATGCGCCCATTATTACGCCGCCAAGGTCATTTATATCGGTTACAAGAACGGGACACCCGAGAACTTCGGAGACTTTTTTGCAAACTTCATCCGGATTTAACGGTGAAAGTGAAACGCATTCGTTATACGGCGGAAGTGTGCAATCGCACGGTCCGTCAATGCTTCTTGCTTTTTCACCGGCAATCATATAAAACCAGCCGCGTTTGTGAAAAACTTTACCGACAGCCGAACATGCCGCGGCAAAAAGTATACGCGGTGTGCCGCATTCACGAAGCGCCATTTCCATGGTTTCGGGTATGCCGAGTCCGATGCCGTAAGGAGTCTTGAGAACAAATTTGCAAAGGATTTTGGCAAGCTTTCTCGGGTGAATGTCTTTCATGGGGATAGCTCTTCCCTGAGTGCAGCCGACAGCTTTCTCAGTGATAAAAAATATATCGCCGTCTTTTATATGCTCTTTCGCGTATTGTACTGCAACGTCTTCGATTTTATCTTTCTGAGTAATAACATGAGTTTTTATTGCGTAGCGTTCATATGTAATGCCATCAACTGTAATATCCTTGACTTTTCTGTCGTTAACTGTAATGTTGTCCATAACAAGAATTAATCCTCAAAGTTTTTATATATTTTTTTTGCTATATAAATCGGTCTGTTTTTGGTTTGTATATATATCCTTGCGATATACTCGCCGATTATACCCAGAGCGAAAAGCTGCATCCCGCCCAAAAGAAGAATTAAAACAACTATTGTAGCGTATCCTTTAACGGGGATGCCGAATACAAGCTTTTGAACAATAACAACTATCAGGTAAATCAGTGAAAGCAGTGATGTAATTATACCTGCGACACTCGCAAAGCGAAGCGGAGTTGTGGAAAATGAGAATATGCCGTCAAGAGCGTAAGAAAACAGCTTTTTGAATGACCATTTTGAGCTGCCGTTGGCTCTTTCTTCCGCTTTATACGGTATAAAATATGTTTTATAGCCGACCCATGAGAAAAGCCCTTTGCTGAATCTGAAATATTCCTTCATTTCGAGAATTGACTGCGCCATGGGGCGGCGAAAAGTTCGAAAGTCGCTTGCGCCCTGTACAAATTCCGTGTCTGTGACACGGTTAATCAGCTTATAGAACCTGTTTTTGAAAAAAGTCAGCGTTTTACTTTCGCCACGCTCATTTTGAAAAGCCGCAACGCAGTCATATTCCTTTTCTTTTTCAAGAAAGCTTACCATCTCAAGAGCTAATGAGGGACGCTGCTGAAGGTCACCGTCAATTATTGTTATGTATTCGCCGCCGCTTTCTTCAAGCCCGGCGTACATTGCGCTCTCTTTGCCGAAATTTCTTGAAAAATCAATTATTTTAACCGGTATTTCACCGTCAAGCAGTTTTTTAAGCTCCTTTAATGTGCCGTCGCTGCTGCCGTCGTTGACAAAGATGATTTCATAGTCAAATCCGCAGTTTTCAAGGTCATCTTTGACGGCTTTATACATCGGCTGAACATTTTTTTCTTCATTATAGCAGGGAATAACAAAGGACAGCTTCATTCCATTGCCTCTCATTTAACTGTGAAAACATCGGTTCTGTCTGTTTTTTCCCACGGAGCCCCGACGTCTGTTCTGCCCATATGACCGAGTGAAGCGACTTTTTGATAAATCGGCGCACGAAGGCCGAGGGAGTTAATAATTCCGGCGGGTGAGAGATCAAAGTTATCAATAATTATTTTGCTTATCTCACTATCTGCAATTTTACCGGTTTTGAAGGTGTCAACAAAAACAGAAACGGGCTGCGCTACACCGATGGCGTAGGCAAGCTGAATTTCGCATTTTTCGGCAAGACCCGCTGCAACAATATTTTTGGCTATATACCTTGCGGCGTAAGCGGCGCTCCGGTCAACCTTTGTCGGGTCTTTTCCGCTGAAAGCTCCGCCGCCGTGCCTTGCGTAACCGCCGTAAGTGTCAACAATGATTTTTCTGCCGGTGAGACCGCTGTCTCCGTTCGGACCGCCGATAACAAAGCGGCCTGTGGGGTTGACAAAGAACTTTGTATTATCGTCAATAAGATTTGAGGGTATTGTCGCTTTAATGACTTTTTCAATTATATCATTGCGGATTTGCTCAAGCGCAATATCCGCGCTGTGCTGTGAAGAAACAACAACCGTGTCAACTCTGACCGGCTTGCTGTTTTCATCATATTCGACTGTAACCTGGCTTTTTCCGTCCGGCCTTAAATAGGGGAGTGTCCCGTTTTTTCTCACGGCGGTAAGTTGTGCGCAAAGCTTGTGCGCGAGTGAAATAGGTAACGGCATAAGTTCAGGCGTTTCGTTGCAGGCATAGCCGAACATCATGCCCTGGTCGCCTGCTCCGAGTGTATCAACGCCCATTGCTATGTCGCTGCTCTGTTTGTCAAGAGAAGTCAAAACGGCGCAGGTGTTGCCGTCAAACCCTTTTTCACTTGAGTCATAGCCTATATCGCAGACAACCTTCCTTACGATTGAGGAAATGTCAATAACCGCAGTGGTTGTGATCTCACCCATGACCATTACCATGCCGGTTGTGCAGCAGGTTTCGCAGGCGACTCTGCACGCAGGGTCCTGCTGAAGAATTGCGTCAAGAACTGCGTCTGAAATCTGGTCACAGATTTTATCGGGGTGACCGCCCGTTACCGATTCGGATGTAAAAAAATAATTGGACATTTCGCGCTCCTTTTATATTTTCCTTAATCATCGTTTCCCTATAAAAAAACCGCCGAAGGCATCCTCGACGGGCGAAAACACCTTATTTTTCGGTTAGTACCGACGGAATTGGCACCTTGATTTCACAGGTTGCCGGGCTTCACAGGGCCGTTCCCTCTGCCACTCTTAATAAGGAATATTAAATTACGGTGATTATAGCGCACAGTTTAAGGTTTGTCAATATAAACGATAAGACGTTTTTTGAAAAATGCTTTTATGTCAAAAAATTATTGAGTGAGAACTGAATTTCCGTATCTGATATGATCTCCCCGGCTTACAGCAACCCGGTACCCGGTTTGTGAAACTCTTGATGTAATGCACCGTATGCATTCAGCCGATTCATCGCCGGTGCAGATTTTGTTGTCATAAAGCGAATATTTATTTCTTACAGCCGTTGGAGAGAGGTTCGGCATAACAACATTTGCGCCGGCCTTAAGGCCTTTTTCACGCCCTGAGGGGTCTATTGTGCCAAGCGCGGTTGTTGCTGGAAGTAAAACATCCGGTAAAATCAGGCGGATAATTGAAATCAGGCGGACTGTCATTTCCGCTGAGCCGGGCGGAAAAGCGGCAAATTCTGTGTCGCGGTGTGGGATAAAAGGACCAGTCCCGACCATTTCCGGCTTGAATTTCTGCAAAAATCGCAGGTCTTTTATGAGGCTTTCCGTTGTTTGGTAAGGTGAGCCGATCATCATACCGCAGCCGACCTGAAATCCGATTTCTCTTAAATCGTAAAGACATTGCATCCTGTGCTCAAATGACATATCTGACGGGTGAAGCATATTGTAATGCTCTTTATCGGCGGTTTCATGGCGAAGAAGGTATCTGTCAGCTCCCGCTTCAAAAAAACTCCTGAAGCTTTCCTTATCTTTTTCACCTATGGACAGCGTTATCGCCGTATCAGGATAACGGCTTTTGATTTTCCGGATTATTGAAACTATTCTGTCATCCGTAAAATAAGTGTCTTCTCCGCCCTGAAGCACAAAGGTACGAAACCCGAGCTCATAGCCTGTATCACAGCATGAGATAATTTCTTTTTCACTTAGCCTGTACCTTTCTGCGTTTTTATTGCCGCACCTTATTCCGCAGTATTTGCAGTTGTTTTTACAATAGTTTGTGAATTCAATCAGCCCGCGTATGAACACATCCTTGCCGTAAATCTTTTCACGGACAGTTCGCGCTTTTTCGGACAGATAATGGATAAAATCCGGATTATCACAAAGCAGAACTGAGTGAAGCTCATCATCGGACAGGTTTTGGCTTTTTTCAAGTTTATCTGCCAATCCGCACAGATATGAAAGGCTTTGTGTCTCTGCCATTTTTAAATAACCTCCGGCGATGCTTCAAAAACTTTTCTGTAACATATTGACAATTCAGCTTATAAAAACTATATTATCTACTGAACAGATAGGAATTTGCACAATCGTATCATTACAGCTTCTTTTTGTCAAGCGAAGCGTTAAAATTGCGGTAAAAAGTTTGCTCATAAAATCACAATAATACATCATCTGCTTTTTTTTGGAGGCAATTGTTATGAAAGTATCAACAAAGGGTCGTTATGCTTTGAGGATGATGCTCGACCTTGCTCAGCATTACGAGGAAGGTTTTATTTCACTTAAAGATATTTCAAAAAGGCAGGAAATATCAAAAAAATATCTTGAACAGATAATTATTATCATCAATAAGCCGGATTTTCTGAAAACAAACCGGGGTTCGCAGGGAGGTTATAAGCTTGCTAAATCGCCGTCGGAATACACAGTCGGTGATATCCTCAGACTGACTGAAGGCTCGCTGTCGCCGGTTGACTGCGTTGACAACCCTTCGGAGTGCGAACGCTACGCCGGTTGTTTAACATTGCCGGTTTGGAAACACTTATCTGAAATAATCAATGATTATCTTGACAGCGTCACTTTGCAGGATATTCTTGATACGCAACAGGAAGAGTATGCGATAAATTATGTGATATAGTGCTCTCCCATAAAATCAGAAAATTAAGGCAAAAATAATTAAATCGTATTAATTAAGGAAACGCTGATTTAATCAGCGTTTCCTTAATTATAAATCCTTTATTATGTCTGTTATTCTGTCTTCCCATTCAACTGAATAAATATCCTTAATGCAGGCAGAGCGGTAAGATTCATAAAGCGTATCCCCGTTTTCTGTTAAATCCGATTTTAACACCGCAAAGACACACTCATCATAAGTATAGACCCTGACCGTATTCGCTGTCTGGGCAAAAACTTTTTCAAAAAAACCTTCCGGGTAGCTGCTTTCACCCCTTTTAAGCAGAATGCCGTCGGATACGGGGAACCCTTTTTCCAAAGCGCCGGCTGAAAACAGATTTGAACTGTTTTCGGGTGTGAGTGTGTAATCGGCAACAAGAGAAGAGAATACTGCGTTTAGATTTGTTTTTGAAGTAGCGACTATATTTCCGTTTTCGTCTGTTTCATAGTAGCCGCAGGCATTATAAAACAGAACATAGTTGTCGTAAAAGTAGTTTTTAATCGCTTCTTCCGCCTGAATATTATCTGTTCCGGTGTCATATTCACTCTGAAACAGCGCTTCCTCACGCTTTTCGCAGGTGAAAATACTTGTAAGGTTTTGCCTTGAAACGCCGATTTTGTCAAAGTAGTCTTTGAATCGCAACATAAAGTTATTGACTTTTTCGCTGACCTGGATTTTGTCGGCGTTTGTCAGTACCATGCCTTTATTGTGGAAAATTGTGTTAATCGCAACAAAGCGCTTGCACCTGCTTAAAGCGTAATCGCTTTCATTTGTCTTTTCGCCTGACAATGATGCGTGCTTTGCTTCGTAATAGTAAAAATAGTTGTAAACTCCCTGTTCAATATCAACGCCGCTAATGGTGACAGCCGGTTTTTCCGTTTCTTTTTGACAGGCGCAAAGTGAAAAAAGAAATGCGGTTGTAAAAATTAAAGACAGCAGTTTTTTCATATCTTACCTTAAGGTTTTTTGATTTTTAAAACTCTGCGTTGCCGGTTGTACGCGGGAAGGGCAGAACATCGCGAATGTTTGAAACGCCTGTAAGGTACATAACAAGGCGCTCAAAACCCAGACCGAATCCGCTGTGTTTAACACCGCCGTAACGGCGAAGGTCAAGATACCATTCGTAGGTATCTTTGTTAAGACCCAGTTCCTGAATCCTTTTTTCAAGAAGATCAAGCCTTTCTTCTCTCTGGCTGCCGCCTATTATTTCACCTATACCCATTACAAGGCAGTCACAGGCGGCGACGGTTTTTCCGTCATCGTTAAGTCGCATATAGAAAGCTTTGATTTCTTTTGGATAATCCGTAACAAAAACAGGCTTTTTAAAGATTTTTTCTGTCAGATAGCGCTCATGCTCGGTCTGCAGGTCACAGCCCCAGCTGACTTTATATTCAAATTCATCGTTGTGTTCTTCAAGCATTTTCACGGCATCGGTGTATGTCACTCTTCCGAAATCGCTTGACGCAACCGCATTAAGGCGGCTGAGAAGTTCTTTATCAACAAATGCATTCAAAAACTCCAGCTCCTGTTCACAGCTTTTGATAACATAGCCGATAACATATTTAATCATCTCTTCGGCGACATCCATATCATCGTTCAGGTCTGCAAAAGCCATTTCCGGCTCAATCATCCAGAATTCCGCAGCATGGCGCTGGGTGTAAGATTTTTCAGCTCTGAATGTGGGGCCGAATGTGTAAACATTGCCGAATGCGAGCGCCATGGCCTCCGCCTGAAGCTGGCCGGACACTGTCAGATATGCCGATTTTTGGAAAAAATCCTGGCTGTAGTCGACTTTGTCTTCGTCTGTTCTGGGCAGGTTTTCCTGGTCAAGAGTTGTAACGCGGAACATTTCGCCCGCGCCCTCGGTGTCACTGCAGGTGATAATAGGTGTGTGGGCATAGACAAAGCCTTTGTCAATGAAAAATTTATGTATAGCGTAAGCCGCTTCACTGCGTATTCTGAACACGGCCTTTGAAAGATTTGTACGCGGACGAAGGTGAGCGATTGTTCTTAAATACTCAACGGAATGCCTTTTTTTCTGCAGCGGATAGTCCGGGGTTGAGACGGCTTCAACGCTGATTTCATCAGCATTTACTTCAAAGGGTTGCTTTGCGCCCGGCGTTAAAAGGAGCTTGCCTTTGACTTTAACGGCGGCACCGACATTCAGTTTTGCGATGTCCTTGTAGTTTTCAAGTTTTTCACTCTCAAAAACTATCTGAAGACCTTTGAAGCAACTGCCGTCGCTTATATCGATAAATCCGATGGTTTTTGAATCTCTTAATGTTCTAACCCATCCGAAAACCGTAATATTTTTGTCGGCAAATTCTTCGGGGGATTGGTAAAGGGTTTTAATCTGAAGTCTTTCCATAGTCATTCTCTCCTGTTTTTTTTAAACTGTTATTCTATCGGCATTTTCGTTAAACAGAGTTTCACCTATGCCTTCAACTTCGGTTAACTCCTCAATGCTTCGGAAAAAGCCGTTATTGTTTCTGTATTCTACTATAGCCTGCGCTTTTTTTATGCCTATACCGGAAAGTGAGGACAGTTCATCCGCAGTGGCGGTGTTAATGTTGATTTTATAATTCTCTTCTTTTTCACTGCCGTTTTCTTCATTTTCCGGCCGGCTTTTTGAAGCGCTTGCCGGATTGTTTTGTGAATGAAAGTTATAATTAACATCGTTTTTCAGTGTTACGGATACAGGCTGCAAGTGATTTATTTTCGGCGAATCAAGGTACTTTATTAAGAAAACAATGCTAAGACAAAGCGCAAAAGCAGCGCAAAGCAAAATCTCCTGCTTTTTCATATCAGTTTATCCTTATG
>JAILFM010000131.1 GCA_024697575.1 Clostridiales bacterium | reverse complement strand
TCTTGTCGTCATTGAAACAGACACTTTGATATTTTCCGTTCGTGATGTGACAATATCAAGAACAGTGTCCTTACCGGCTCCGGACGGACCGGACAGAATTATCAGCAGACCTTTTTTTTTGCATTTTGACTCTTCCGCCATTATAAATTCCCTTCCGCCGGTAAACCGGATATCCTTTCTTCAATCTGTTCCGGTGTAAGATAAGCTAAAAAAAGCTTGTCCGCATTAGTCACTATAACCGATTTTGTCTGCCTGCCCTGGGTTGCGTCAATCACCTTACCACCCTCTTTGCCCTCTTTTATAAGCCTTTTAACGGGAGAAGATTCCGGTGAAAGAACAGCAAGTATTTTGTCGGCATTGACAAAATTACCAAAACCAATATTCAACAGCTTCATTTCTTTACTCTACATTCTGAACCTGCTCGCGGATTTTTTCAATCTGAGCCTTCATTTCAACAACAAGGTTGGTTATTTCGATATTCTGGGCCTTTGACCCGATTGTATTTGTTTCCCTGTTCATTTCCTGAACAACAAAATCCATTTTTTTGCCTGCAACCGCGCCGGAATTCAAAAGACCGTTCATCTGTGACAAATGGCTTTTGAGCCTGACAGTTTCTTCATCCACTGCAATTTTATCCGCAAAAAGAGCGCATTCCGTAATCACTCTCGCTTCGTCAACAGTTCTGTCGCCCAAAACCTCGTTAAGCTTTGTAAAAAGACGGTTTCTGTATTTTTCAACGCTTTCAGGGGATAGAAATTCAACCTTTTCTACACATTCGGCAATACAGCTGAGCTTTTCTTCAATATCAAATCTGAGTTTCTCTCCTTCGATTTCACGCATTTTGTTAAAATTATCAACAGCCTTTTCAGCAACAAGCAAAACGCTGTCAACAATTATTTCTTCATCTTTTGCCTTTTTCCGAAGTGAGAAAGTATCCGGCAACCTGACAATGTCGTTAAGCCTGACACTGTATTCAATATCATATGTATCGGAAATTTCTTTGAAAGCTTCAAGATAGCTTTTAATCAAAGGATGATTAAGTTCAACAACGCTCTCGCTTTCGCTGACACATTCAATCTGGACATTGCATTCAACCTTACCGCGTGTGATTTTTTGTGCGCAAAAACTTTTGACCTTTTCTTCGATAAAAGCGTAACCGCGCGGTGTTCTTAATGAAAATTCAAAATACCTGTGGTTGACGCTCCTTATTTCAACTGTAATATCATATCCGTTAACGGTATCCTGAAATCTACCGTAACCGGTCATACTTTTTATCATAGCTTATCTCCTTCAGTGACCGCAGGCGCAGTGCATAAGAATATCGGGTATTTCAGCCTGCAAACCGTTTTTGTCCGGTTTAAATCCGATTCGCTCAGCCATAAGAACATGCGATACGGATTTGTAGAATGCAATGTATGAATTTCTGCCGGCGGCAAAATTTAGACTTGACCTTAAAAGCCCTTCGGCAATTATTTCGTCCTCGCAACGGATATTATATACAGTGGTTTCATAACCGTTAACATCAAAAACACACTCGCCCTGCGCTGAACCGTCGGAATCAAAACAAGAAAAAACAAAACGGGGGCTGTTATCGGCTGTCAGTTTAAATTCAAGCATTTCCGTGCACCTTTTTCCCGTTCATAAGCGACATTACCTCTTTTTCGGTTAAATGCCTGTATCTGCCGGTAGGCAGAGTCCCAAGCTCAACAGAACCGATTGAAATACGTTTAAGCCGTGAAACCTCAAGACCGATAGCTTCACACATTTTTCGAATCTGCCTGTTTCGCCCTTCATGCAAGGTGACATTAAAAACAGAACGCCCGTTTTCGGCTGAAACAATGTGGGTCTCGGCGGGAAAGGTCAACCTGCCCTCTATCATTATGCCGTCATTAAACGGTTTCAAAGATAAATCTGTAACCAGTTGCCTGACTGTAACACGATATACCTTCTGAACATGATTAGACGGGTGAGTAACAATATTTGTAAACTCACCGTCGTTTGTCAATATCAAAGCGCCTTCACTTAATCTGTCAAGCCTGCCGACAGGGTAAAGCCGCACATTTATGTCTTTAACAAGATCCGTTACGCATTTTCTGCCGGCTTCGTCACTTGTTGTTGTAATAAAGCCGCGCGGTTTATTGAGAAGAATGTAAACCGGGTCAACACTTTTCCTGATTTTTCTGCCGTTAACGGTAACAATATCATTATCGGGATTAACTGTGTCGCCGATATGCGCAGTTCTGCCGTTAACTTTAACCATGCCTTGTGAAATAAGCTCCTCTGACTTTCGCCTGGAGGCATAGCCCACCTCGGACATATACTTTTGAAGCCTGATTTTACTGTCTGACAATTGGAGTCACCTTATATTACGCCTGCGGCTTAACGTCATTTTCGATGTAATCGGCAATTGCGCTGTCAACCTCTTTTTGAGCATCTCTGTTTTTGAATGTCATAATAACATCCGACGCCTTGTCAACAATATCGGGAATCATGCCGATAGCTCTTTCAACAGAACCTTCAGCCGCATCGACGTATTTAATGGAAACATTGCCGTTATTGATAACAAGAAACGCAACCGGAGTGATTGTAACGCCGGCTCCGCCGCCGCCGCCGAAAAGCTCGGTGTTGTTTTTTGACGGGAAATCGCTGCCGCCCGAAGCAAAGCCGTATGTTACCTTTGAAACGGGGATAATCTGAAGAGAATCAGATATTACTATTGTTTCGCCGATAATCGTGCTTACATCGACAAGGTCTTTGATTTTGTCAATAGAAGTTCCGAGAATGCCCGCTGCTGAAGTGTCTTTCATACTGTTTCACCTTTCGTTAATTGTGTTTCTTTCGTTTTATTCTCTGCTTTCGGCTTACTGCCTTTAATAAACTTTATAACGACCTTAAACAAGAATTCAAACGCAACTATAATCAAAGCGTTAATTATCCTTATAGGTCTGAATGACAGATTAATATGAAACTGTGCGCTGTTTTTCCCAGTGATAAAATCCGGAATAACCTCAAAATCATATTTTTTGACTTTGGCGGCGCTTGTGATATACCCCATTGACGGGAAAACATATGAACAAACCCTGCCGTATTTAACGGCGGTCGCCGCGCTGTCCGATGAGGAAACGGTAATTTTTACAAACAGTCTCTCAAAAACAAGCGCTCTTCCCAGCCTTTTAAACATACCCGACAGCGCGTTGCCGGCGTTATGAATCAATTCAAGAACACCTTCAAATCCGACATTGTTATAAAAGCGAACGAACATATTCTCGCCGCCGGATTTTTTCCGGTCGCTGTTCTTATCGGGCTTCTCTTCTTTTTCCTTTTTGGTTTTTTTTTCGTTTTTCTTATTCTTCTTAGGCTTAATTTCAAACGGATACAAATTGAAAACAAAGAAAAGTACCTTGACAGACGCCGTGAAAGATTCTTCGTAATCCGACACAACAGTAATTTTAACACTGAGAACAAGAACAATCAAAGCAATTATTGAAAGAATAACTATCAATGCTGTCAAGAATACACCCCCGTTCACACTGAATTCTCATTAATCTCTTCTTCAAAAAAGCTTCTCACCTGAACACCGAGCTCATTGTCGATTTCACCGTCGGGCAAAAGAGCCTCATCTTTTGCAGGCAGCTCCGGCAAATCCGCAAGAGATGTCAGACAAAAGCAGCGAAGAAAGTTCGGCGTTGTGCCGTAAAGCAGCGGTTTGCCGGGTAAATCCAGCCTTCCGCGTTCCTCAATAAGACCTTTTTGACAAAGTGACGAAACTACACCGGTGCAGTCAACTCCTCTGACCTGCTCAATATATGACTTTGTAACGGGCTGATTATACGCAACAACAGCCAGCACTTCAAAAGCCGCATTTGAGAGAGGGATGTTTTTTTTCAAATCAAGAACAGCACGAATATGACCGGCAAATTCACTTTTTGTGCAAAGCTGATATTTTTCACCGAGCTTTACCAATTTAACGGCTCTTCCCGTATTCTCAAGGTCATCGGCAAGTTTTTTAAGCGCATTTAAAACATCGCCCGTCTTTTCGCCGAGAGCTTCGGCTATCCTCACAGCTTCAACCGGCTCGCCTGCGGCAAAAAGAATTGCTTCGCACGATAAACTGAGTTTTTCAATCGTCAAAATCTATATCCTCCATATGCCCGGATATGAGTGTGATGTCGGGGTTATCCGCATCACCGTCAACGCTTATTCGTTTTGCCTTTGTCATTGACAGCAAAGCAAGAAAGATTGCAACCATATCGGACTTCGACTCTGATGACTCAAAAAAACCGAAAAACTTAATAACTTTATTTTTTTGAAGAATTGAAACTATATAATCAATTTTTGATGTAACGGACACAATCTTTTTTGTAACTATTGCTCGGAAAGGTTCAAACGGCGGAGGCAGTCTTCTCTGACCGTTACCGATAGCGGCAATATAAGCTTTAAAAATCTCAAACGGCTCATGAAGCCTTGTATATGTCGGATCAAAATCAATATGTTCGGGTTGTTTGCAAAACAGATCGAAACCGTTGGCAGTCAGCTTTAGTTTATCGGCAACTTTTTTGCAATCCCGGTATTCCGTCAGTTCCCCGCGAAGTTCCTCAACAAGTTTTTCGGTCTCATCATCATAAACAGGAAGAAGGGACACTGTTTTTATGTAAAGAAGTCTCGCCGCCATTTCAAGAAATTCACTTGCAATATCAAGGTTTTCAGTTTGAGCACAATCGATAAAATCAAGATACTGCTGAATAATCTCAAGAATGGAAACATCATTTACGCTGACCTTCTTTTTTGCAATCAATTGCAAAAGAAGATCCATCGGACCTTCAAAAACATCAAGCTTATATTCAATAGTGTTCAAACAAGCACCTCATTTGATAAACATGAACGGCAATCCCGCAGCAAAGCTCAAGCCCGAAAGAAGGAGATTATTGAAAAAAGAAAGAGGCTTGTCAAGAATACCGGTAAATAGAAGAATGAAAATGCCCCAAACGATATATCTTTCATACTGCATGATTTTAAAATAGTACTTTTGCGGAAGAACAATGTTAAATATTCTTGAGCCGTCAAGCGGTGCAACCGGGATAAGGTTAAATACGGCAAGGCTTATATTTATGTATGCGGCATAGTAGCAAAAGACCCCGGCAACATTGACAAAAGTTGACAGCGAACCGGTAACAGAGATAATATTTCTTATAACCAGAAACAAAAAAGACATTATTATGTTTGACAAAGGACCGGCAAGAGCAGTTACCGCCATACCTTTTTTCGGATTTTTAAAATTCCTTGCATTAACGGGAACCGGTTTTGCATATCCGAACCCGACAACAAACATCATAATTGCTCCGAAAAGATCGATATGTGCCATAGGCGACAAGGTCAGCCTGCCCTGAAGCCTCGCTGTTTCGTCGCCCAGCTTGTGAGCAGCATATGCATGAGCATATTCATGAACGGGAAATACACAGAAAATGCAAAAAATACGAACACAAAAACTTATAACAAGATTAACGGACAAACCGTTACGCAGTAAATCAAGTATCATTCTGACAGCCTTTCAACAAAAACAAAACGCTCTACACCGTAAATATCACGATAAACCTGCTTGTTGGGATATGCGTCAAACAGGTCGCATATCAAACCGCTCTGATTTTCACCGCATTCAAAAGCGAAAAAACCGCCGGGGTTAACACTGAAATTTGAGCGTATCGCGCGGTAAAAATCAATACCGTCACTACCGCCGTCAAGCGCAGTGCGCGGTTCGCACTTAACTTCTTTCTGAAGAAGAGGAATATCTTCACTGCTGATATACGGCGGATTGGAAACAACAGCATCCGCTTTAGGAAGGGATAATGCCAATGAAGAATCAAAAATATCACCTTTAACAGCTTTTACATTGTTTAAAGAAAAAAACGAAATGTTTTTATTTAAATAAAACAGCGCATCATCATATTTTTCAACTGCAAAAACTCTTGATGAGGGTAAAAGCCTTGCCAATGTGATCGCAATACAGCCGGAGCCCGCACATAAATCAATTATGACAGGGCTGTCAATATACCGGAGCTTTTCAAGGCAAATATCAACAAGACCTTCTGTCTCAGGTCTGGGGATAAGAACACCCTTACCTACCTTGAATGTCTTTGAATAAAAATCCCATTCACCGAGAATATATTGAAGAGGTTCATGAGTTAATCTTCTTTTGACAGCAAGGTCAAAAGCCTCGGCTTCACCCGGACTGATTTCGTCATTAAAAATAAAATTCAATCTTCCCGGGGCAATCCCCAAGCTGAAAGACATTAGCTGTGAAGCTTCAAATTCACAGCTTTCAAACCCCGCTTCTGACAAAGCGGCTAACCCCGAATTATACGCCTGCCGTACTGTCATCACCGGATATCGCGTTTTCGCTTTCCTCGTTTGAAATGCCGCTTTCAGCATCCGATATATCATCTGACTTAACGCTTACTTCACCCGAAAGAGCCGCTTTCATTGCTTCAATTGCAACTTCAATAATCGCATCATCAGGCTCCGCTGTGGTAATTCTTTGCATCAGCAACCCGGGAGCCGAGAGAGCGCGAGTGCATTTGTTGGGATATTTACCCGCAAGCTGAATAAACTCAAATCCGATCCCCATAATAACAGGCATAATAAGAATCTTGATAGCGATCCAAAGCGCCCTGACTTTTGTGACATCCGGGAAAAGAAAGGCTGCTACACAGGAAATCAGTATACTGAGTATCAAAGTAACAAAGATGAAGCTTGTGCCGCAGCGTGGATGAAATCTGCTTTCGGGTCTGATATTGTCAACCGTCAGTTCTTTCCCGTGTTCAAAGCAGAAAATGGTTTTATGTTCGGCACCGTGGTACATATATACGCGGTGAATTTCTTTCATCTTTGAAACCACCCACATATAAAACACAAAGATAATAACACGGGCAATACCCTCAAAGATTGCCCTGAACATTGTCAACGATTCATGGAAAAAAAGTACGTTAATTTTGTCAAAAGCAAACGACGGAAGCCAGACGAAAAGGAAAAACGAAAGAGCAATTCCCAAAAACGCCGAAATAAATCCCAAGGCCGCCATCATTTTCTTACCGAAATGCTCGGTAATCCATCTGTCGAGTTTAGACTCCGACTCTTCAGCGTCAAAATCCAAAGAAGTTTTTTCCGCGGATTCCATAAGCAGATTGTAACCGAGAATCATTGACTCAACGAAAGAAACAACGCCTCTTATCAGCGGAATATTAAAAAACTTGTTTTTTTTTCTGATTGAAACGAAGTCCTTCATGGTTGTTTCAATCGTCCCGTCCGGCAGCCTTAAAGAAACCGCCGTTCCTTTTGGTCCGCGCATCATTATGCCTTCCATTAAGGCCTGACCGCCGACTGCAATATATTCAGTACTCTTTTTCAAAAAAACAATCCATCCAGTTTATATATTTAAAAAATTTTACCACATTAGATATTTTTTTACAATAAGAAAATAATTATTTTAAAGAGTTTCTTCTTCTATTCTTCTGATTTTTGACGAATAAACAGCGGCTGTTATCCCGGTTGCCGCCGCTCCGGCAACAATTAAACCGATTAAAAGAAAAATCCACCAATTTTTATTTGCCTTCTCTTTTTCAGTTTCTTCGTTCTCACTTATGATTTCAACATATTCTTTGATAAAAGTTGCCATATTCTGCGTTTCTTTATATTCTTCGCCGAATTCGTCCTCATAAGTTATGGCAACGGTTCCTTTCGTATCGCCGAGATAATCCGAGCTGACTCTTAAATTTAAATTACCGGTTTTGGTGTCACCCGGTTTAATATCCCCGATAAGAATACTGCCGGCTGTTTCAAGCCCTTCAATATCCGCCGACACCTGACAATTTGTAATTGCACCCTTGCCGGTGTTCATAAGTGTAACGCTCAGTGTTACGGTATCGCCCTGAGTAACCGTTGCGGGCAAAACCAGGCCGTTATATGACAACTTCGACTTTTGTCTCACCTGTAAACGAATAACTTCCGAGGAAGAGTAAGGCGAGCCGTTTTCGTCTTCATATTCCATTGCAACCGTAACATTATGTTCACCGGTTGCGGCCTTGTTCACCGCCGTTAATTCCACATCCCATGTATAAAAATCACCTTTACCTATGGCGGAAACATATTTTGTCGCCATATCCTGCGTTCTTATTTCGCCGCTTTCTTCACTCAATGACAGTTTGATATTGGAGATTTGCTTCTTTTCACTGTTATTTTTGAAAACGATAATAAGATTCTTTTTTGAGTCCGGGCTCAGATACCCGCCGTCAAGGGTATATGAAGAAATCATCAACCTTGGCTGAGACACATCGGGCTGTTTTTCGTCAGTCGTACTTTCATTTTTAACCGGAACGGAAACCGTAAGATTATCCGCCGATGAATACTTTTCGCCATCGGGGCCGCTGAAATCACTCGTTACGGTAACAGCAAAATTTCCGCCGGTTGCGGATTTTGAAATCTTAACCGGTAAATCCCATTTATAGATTTCACCTGCCTCAAGTCTTCCTATATCAACGCTGTCAAGTCCGGACGGCAAAATTGTGCCGCTGCCCTCTGTAAAAGTTAACTTGTAATCCGTAACTGCTGTTTTTTCACTTTTATTTTTGACAGTTATGCTGAAAACCGGTGATTTGCCGGGCGCTGTATCGCCTTTTATACTGTATGAAACAACGCCGGCTTTTGGTGAGGGTTCTTTGACTGAAGCTGTCGTTTCAACTTCCGGCATTGTAACGGTGATGTTTGTACTGAAGCTTCCGGCAATTCCTGTTATCGATTCATATTCACCCTGTATGTTAACAATATAATCGCCGCCCTTTGCTACGGATGAAATCTTAACAGGTATTTCCCAAACATAATCCTTATTCCGCGGCAATGTGTCAATATAAGCACTGTCGGTTCTGCCGGCAACAAAGGTCCCGGTTGCCTCGGAAAAAGTCAGCTTTATATTTTCCGCCGAATAATCGGCGCTTTTATTCCTTATTGTAACAGAAAGGGTAAATAACGACCCGGGAGTCATATCACCAACCGCTTCATAATCGGCAACAACGATTTTCGGCGCAGCCGCAGTGTTGCCGGAATCAAAGTCAAGAGACGATACTTCCTTTTCTTCTTCGGCAGCAAAAGACGGCTGATATAAAAAAGGCGTAATAAGAATTACAATTAAAGTCGTAATAACCGCACAAATAATCTTTTTCATTCAAAGCTCCCTGATATTATCGACAATGCTGTTTTTCATTTGTTTTTTTATCTGAATAATCAAATTTATACTGCACACAAAATACATAAGAATACACAGGATAATTGCCGTCCATGCAGTATATATAAGAGAAATTCCGTACTCCATTTTCTTCATATACAGTATTACAGCAAAATAAATAATCGTGTAAAGAACCGTTCCGGCAAAACCGGAGTAGCCGAAAATCCTTGCAAGTTCAATTGAGTACGATTTAGACAGTATTCTGGAAGAAGCGCCGACGGCCCGCAATGTCCCTATCTGCCGTTTGCCTTCTCTTATTTTCAAGTTTAAAGAATTGTTTATAAGACTTGCGCACACCGTGAAGAATAAAACCGCAATACATGTCAGTGAAACAATAACAACGGTGTTTGAATCCTGCTGTTCGCGTTTTGAAGCCAGTGACGAATTGAAACCGTAATCGGTTCCGGAAAGCTCGCTGTTCAAAAAAGTTGTCATCAATTCGTCAAGCTCCGGCGTACATTCTTCTTTAAGGTAAACATATGCTGAGTTGTATTTGAGAGGAGAGCCGAAGGACAAATATCCGTTCGAAGTTGTAATAAAGCAAAAATCGCCGACATATTCATTATCAACAGGCTCGTCGTTCTGCTCAATAACAGCTCCGATTTTAAACTTCTTATGAAACTGTCTTATATCATTTGAAAAAGCGGACGCTGCCGGCGCATTCTCGTTAACATAAACAACGCTTTCGGGGTCGGTATATATATCAAAAAGCAGTGAAATATCCACGGTTTCGCCGGCATTTAAATCGTTTTTCACTTCTCCCAGAACAACAACCTTCTGGTCTTCATAATTCCATTTGTATTCACCTTTTTCGTTAAATGCGTCTTCAGTCACAAACTGAAAATAAACACTTGTTTCTTCAATACCGTCCTGCGTCCAACTGTTGCAGAACATGGCAAGCTTTCGGTCGCCCGGAACGACAACCAATATTTCTTCGCCGGAATTTATTTTTTCAATATCAATTTTTCCGGCAATAACCCTGTCTTTAAGGCTTTCAACGGTCTTTGATGAAAAAACATTGAGAGTAGTATTGAAAAAGCTGTCATCATATTTAAACTTTGATAAAGCATCAATTCTTACATCATGGTCGTACTCAACATTGCCGTCCTGTTTTAACTTGTTTTCAACATATTCTTTAACATTGCTCATAGTAACATCAGGAACAACGCCCGCTTTATCATAAGAAAGGTAACTATCCGACAATTTGTAATAATCAAGCAATTCAGGGGTGTTTTTAAACCAGGCATTGGCGTTTATATTCTGGACAGTTTCAATTGTTGAAACATAACCGGATTGCTGTATTGTTTTTAAGATTTCCGGCTGTATTCCGTACGAACCGTCTGCATTTGCGCTGTTTGAATAACGGGTATAATCGTATGTTCTCTCGGCATAGATATTATAGTCAAACGGGTTTTCAAAAACATCCGAAAATGCCAAAACAATAAAATCCGTACCGAACCCGGTCACGAGAAACGATAAAACAAGCAATATACCGACAGCAACTGTTTTACCGCCGGAAAACATCATATCTCTTTTCGCTATAAGAAAGGGAACATTGAATATTTTTTTGCTTTTGACATGCTTTCTTCGGATTTTTCTCGCAATATCTATCTGCCTTATTGACTGAATAGGTGTAATTTTGCAGGCGGAAAGGAGAGGAATATATGCCGCAATCAAAATACATAGAATACCAACGGCAGCGCTGATGAACAGAACCGATAATGCCGGCTTGAAAACCATGTCGTCGCCCATAAAACCAATTATGAATTTTGTCAGATAATATGACAAAGCGACGCTGACAGGGGCGGTAAAAAAAGCGATAATCAGCGTTTCTCGAGCGTACATATTCCTTATCTGATGTCTGGTCGCGCCGACAGCTCTTAAAAGCCCAATCTGTTTTTTTCTCTCGCTGAGATTGGAATTGAAAGAGTTTACAATGCCCACACATGACGCTACTGTCAAAACAGCCGCAAGAACAAGCCCCAATTCACCCTTAAGCCTGACAGAAGAAGCGGATGAAAGCCCCCAGGTAGGGTTACCTTCGGTGTAGACACAATACTCATTGTCGTACCAACTGCTATCCATTGAAGAATCATAAAACCGGGAAAGAGCCTTGCTTGAGTAAATATCGTTATAAATGTCAAAAAACCTTTCGGGCAGATTAAGCTTTATATACGCGCACTTGCCGGGTTTTCCACCGAGTTCAATTTTTTCATTTTGGCTGACTATTGCCGCCGGCACAACGTCTTTTTTTGACGAAGGGCTGATATCCGTAACATTACAGCGTTTATCCTTCAGAATGCCGACAACGGTGTAGGTTTTTTTCACGGTATCCGGAAGATATTCAAAGCCGTCGCGTACCTTTAAATTCATTTCAATTTTATCGCCGATTTCAACTTTTGTGTGAAGCCTTATCAAAGCGTCTGCCTCAACGGCTATTTCACCCTCGGTCTCGGGCATACGCCCGCGGCTGATTTTTTGACAAGAAAGGTCAAGAGCATCAGAACTGTATTTTGCAAGCGCAAAACCGTTTGATTCCTTTTCACCATGGTAAGCGAATCCGAGTATATCGGCATAGCCTACTTTTGTAACGGTTCCGTCTGCAATCATTTTTTCCAGGGGCTTAGGGTCCGTGATTTTTGAAATAATAAAATCCTGCTTGCCGTATCCGTTATGCGACAGCTCTGTTAACGAAGTGTCTATGCAGGAAATAAAGAACAGTGTTCCCGATGAGAATATGAAAGCAAGAATAACGCCGATGATTAAAACAACATATTGTTTTTTTCTTGCTTTGATATTACCCAGGGCAAGCCTGTTTACGGTCAGCTTTTTCAAATTATTGTTCCCCCGTTGACAAAGTTTCGGCATTTTTACCGGAAGTTATTCCACTGTTTTCCGTTTTTTCTGCCGGTTCACTTGTATCGCTGACAATTTTGCCGTCCTCAATGGTAATAATTCTGTCAGCCTGACTTGCAACGTTCATATCATGCGTAACAAGAATCAGAGTGATATTAAACTCTTTTATTATCTGCCTGAGCAGCTCCATAACTTCTCTGCCGCTTTTAACGTCAAGATTGCCCGTAGGCTCATCGGCAAAAAGAACAGTCGGCTTATTGGCTATTGCCCTTGCAATAGCCACCCTCTGCTGCTGACCGCCCGACATGGTTGAAGGCAGATGTTCGAGCCTTTCTGAAATACCGAGAACCTCTATTATGCGTTTAATATACTCTTCGTCCGGCTTTTTTCTGTCAAGCATAATCGGCAGAACAATGTTTTCATATGCTGTAAGCTCAGCGATAAGGTTATATGACTGAAATACAAAGCCGAACCTTCTTCTTCTCAAGACAGAAAGCTGGTTGTCGTTGTAGCCGAGAAGGCTTTTCCCGTTATAAATAATGTCACCAGAGGTCGGTTTTTCAAGTGAAGACAGATTGTGAAGAAAGGTTGACTTTCCGGAACCGCTTTGTCCGGTTACGGCGCAAAACTGACCCTGTTCAAATGCAGTTGATATACCGTCGATTGCACTGATCCTGTTTTCCCCGCTGACATACTCTTTTCTTAAATTCTTGCATTCTAGTATATTCATTTTCCCTCCGAGTAAATTTTACGATTATTTAAAAACACTGCGTCTTTTATTGCCTTACCGCCGGAAATGCGGGCAGATAAAGCAATAAATGACTGTGAAAGAGAAAAATCACTATCACAGCCACATAACAGGTAATTATTAATTTCTTATGAATCAAACGATACCTTAAGCATTTCAGGTATTGTTGTTATACCGTCGATAACATCCTGAGCCGCGGACATTTTAAGAGTATGCATACCGTTTCTAAGTGCTTCTTCTTTTATGTCCTTTGTACTTGATTTTATGGTAATGATGTGCTTCAGTTCCTCTGTAATCTCCATAATCTCAAAAACAGCCGTTCTGCCGTAGAAGCCTGAATTATTGCACATCGGGCAACCGACAGAGTCGTAAATTTCAATCTCCTGTTCGCCGGGAACGCCGAGAATCTCTTTTTCGTCGTTGGTGGCAAGGCGTTTTTTACGGCAATGAGTGCAAAGCTTTCTTACAAGACGCTGAGCAATAACACCGACAACGGAGTCGGCAATAAGGTAAGACTCAACACCCATATCAAGAAGACGCGTGATTGTAGCCGCTGAAGAGTTTGTATGCAATGTTGAAACAACCAAGTGACCTGTGATTGAAGCCTGAACAGCTATTGACGCAGTTTCGTAGTCACGAATCTCACCTATCATGATAACATCAGGGTCCTGACGCAAGATAGCTCTCAGGGCGTTTGCAAAGGTAAGATCGGCTTTGTTGTTAACCTGAACCTGGTTAAGACCGGTGATGTTAGCTTCGACAGGGTCTTCAACGGTGATAATATTGATACTTTCGTCATTTATTTCCGAAAGAGCTGTATAAAGCGTTGTCGATTTACCGGAACCTGTAGGACCGGTAACAAGGATAATACCGTTCGGGTTTGAAAGAATGTGGTCAAAAACTTCAAGCTCCCAGTCTCTCATACCAAGCTGCTGCTTTGTTCTTGTAAGAGAAACGGTCGTCTGAATACGCATAACCACCTTTTCACCATATGAGGTCGGAAGGATGGATACACGGATATCGCACTCGCTTCTGTCAACAACAGCGGTTATACGCCCGTCCTGAGCCTTACGCTTTTCGGAGATATCCATATCACCCATTATTTTAATACGCGTGACAATAACGGGAAGAAGTTTGATATCATAAGACATAACTTTAAACAAAACGCCGTCAATACGAAACCTTACAACAACCTGAGTTTCGTGAGCGTCGATGTGAATATCCGATGCTCTCTGACGAACCGCCTGTTCAATAATCGAACGAACAAGGAGAACGATGGGGGCTGAGTCGAGGTCAGCCTCTTCCTTTTCTTTGGCGGCATCAATCGCTGCGAATTTGCTCTCGCGTTCCTTGGCATAAGCTTCGGCGGCGGACATTGCTTCATCCGAGCCGAAATATTTATCGATAAGGCCGTTGATTTCACCGATTGAGCATATTCTTCTCTCAATCTGGCAACCGGTAATCATTGAGATATCGTCAATGGCGACCATATCAAGAGGGTCAGCCATAACCAGTTCAAGAACGTTCTTCTCTTCGTCCAGGAAGCTGATGGGAACAACATTATGCTTTCTTAAAACCTGACCGCTTGCAAGTTTTAAAATTTCAGGCGAGAGTGTAACCGCACGAACACTTACATAGGGGACACCGAGCAATTCGCCCTTTGCGGCAATTATATCAGCTTCAGACAATGTTTTGACTTCGGTAAGGCCTTCTTCCAATGTCTTACCCGTAATCTTGCATTGTTCGATAACTTCATTCAGTCTTTCCTCGGTCAGCTTTCCCTGTTTAACAAGAATGCTACCGACGGTATTACCTTCTTTGCTGAACACCATAAATGATAATTACCTTTCGTCAAATATTACATCTATCCTACATTATCTTCCATCAAGCGTCTTATGTCAAGAACATTTTGCTTTTAAGACAGAGAAAATAACAGTGTCAATTTGTTAATAAAACACAAAAAGTAAAGAATCAGTTGTGAATAACTGTTCACTTTATATAATCCCCGTTAAATCAAAATCGGGAATAAAATCTCCGCCGGCAGCTGTTTTTTGCTGAAAAAAACAGTTTAAAAAGCCTGCTTTCAACACCGCTTTTTTAACGATCGCATATTCCCTGTCCGACACAGTGCGATTAATCGGCGGCATATCAAGAGCCTTGCCGCAGGGAGTATACTGCCTCATAATACTCAGCATAGTCTCCGGCGGGAAGTTATCACCAAGCCAATCAATAATCTTCAGTGCCTGGGAAACATTGCCGGGCAGAACCATATGCCTTATGATAATTCCTTTTTTTGCAATTGCGTTATCATCGGTTTCAAGAAGACCAACCTGACGGTACATCTCTTTAACAGCGGCGGCGGCTACATCAAAATAGTCCACGGCGAACGAATATTTCAGAGAGATTTCACTGTCATAGTACTTTATATCCGGAAGATAAATATCAACAAGGCCTTCAAGACGCCTGAGGCTGTCAACGGTATCATAGGATGAAGTGTTGTAGACAACCGGTACAGGTGAATTGAATTGTCTTAAAACACTACTTAACCTGCCGGCATAATGCGACGGTGTAACAAGGTTAAGGTTGTTAACGCCGCTTTCAACCAGTCTGTCAAATATTTTTATAAGCTCTTTGTCGGTAACATCCCTGCCGAAACATCCGCGGCTGATTTTTTCATTCTGGCAGTAAACGCAGCCTAAATTGCAGCCGGAGAAAAAAACCGCCCCGGAGCCTCCGCCCTCGCTTAAACACGGCTCTTCCCAGAAATGCGGAGCGCTTCTGGCTATTCTGAAATTCTCCCCAACACCGCAATAGCCTTTTGAAATGTGTCTGTCGGTGCCGCATTTTCTCGGGCATAAACTGCAATTCATAAAACAATCACCTAAGGAAACACCGATTTAATCAGCGTTTCCCTAAAAAATAATCTGAAAGCGGAAAACGCTCAAAGCGCGATTGACTAATCAGTCTAATCAGGAATCAGCGTTTCCCTTTCAAATTTATTCATATCTTATTGAAATTCTTTTTCTGCTGTACTATAATATTATAACTTTTGAAGTCGATTTGTCAATATCAAAAGGGTCGGCAGCACAGAGGACAACTGATGAACAATAAGAAAAAGCTGATCGCCGCGATTGTTTTGGTGGCATCAATGATATTGCTGATTTTGGCTTATTTCGCATTCGGCGGCAGGCTAAAATCAACTTATTACGGTCAAAAAGAAGCCGGAGTTTCTTCGCAAAACGATAAAAATGCGGATAATGAAAACGATGAATCTGAAGATGACAATCAATCAACCGGCATTTTCAGCATTGTTAATCACAAGTCAAACAAAATTACAACCGACGAATCAGTTATAGCCTTCAGCGGAACAAGCAACCCTGTTTCATCTTTAACATGCAACGGCAACGAGGTCAGACGCGAAAGTAACGGTGATTTTTCAGTTGAGTTTGATTTAACACCCGGTATAAACACTTTTCTCTTTAAACACGGCGACGAAGAATATGAATATACTGTCGATTACAGCGTAAAACTCATTAAAGATGCGTCGCCTGCGGGTGAAATGACGCTGCCGGGAGGGATGCAGGTTGAAGTGTCCGCTACAGCACTGAGAGGCTGTGATATATACATTGTTTTCGGCGGCACTGAATACCGTATGAAACAGGCACAGGGTAACACGGACGAAGACTCGTCTGTAATAAGAAACAGCAAAGATTTTACAACATACATAGGTTCATTCGTTATTCCTGCATCAAAAAAAGATGCTCAGAATCTCGGTCCCTTTGTTATTAAGGCATCTGCGGGCGGTTTTAACGAAGAAGTAAAGGGCGCAAACATAAAAGTCAATGCGGTAACAAGTTATTATCACGAAAAAGCATCTTCATCACCAAGAACCGAAGATGAAGACGAAACAACATTGAGAGAAACAACCGCCGCTTACCGCTTGACCAAATACCGAAGGGAAACAACTTTAAAACAGTCAACCACTGTCAACGCGTTAAGAGCCTCCAGAAGAGCGGCATTTGCCGGAACCCGTCCCGTATCAACAATTCTTTCAACAGACGAAAACGGTAACATAATAACACTTCTGCCGGAAACAACACAGCCGGAAGCAACAACACAGTCAACCACTCAGGCAACTACCCTCCCCTCACGGCTTAAAAAATACAGTTCCTCTACGGATTACGGTCTCGGCAGTGCAAAAATATGCACCATGATACGCGACTATGTCGAGATTTTCCCCGGAAACACCACAAGCACCTACTCTGACCCGGACTATTCCCCTCTCATTAAGGACACTCAGGACTATGTGACAGGGATTGCGAAATATGACGGCGACACATATTACATTCTTTCCTGCGGAGCTAAGGTCCCTCTGAGTTATGAGGACAATAACGGCAAGGGTTCAAAAACAAAAGTCACCGATGTTGCCGTAACAGAGGGTTACATAATGCCTCCCAACACAATCAGGCTTGTAAGCTGTGATAGCAATGACGGTGAAGCGGTAATGAAATTAGACCTTAACAGAAAAGTTCCCTTCATTGCCCGCTTGACCGGTCAATCTTATTCTGACTATAAGGTTGGCAGAAAAGTTGCCGTGAGCGAATGTAACGCAACAGGTCTTCAGATTGTTTTTTATGATACTGTCAGCGCAAAAGGCAGTTTTTCATTCACCGACACGATTATAAGAAACGCTTCATTTTCCGTAAAAAATAAAACAGCGACACTGTCAATCGACTTTAAAGCCGCCGGCAGGTTTTACGGCTATCACTACGAATACGATAAAGACGGGTATCTTATACTATCATTCA
>JAILFM010000120.1 GCA_024697575.1 Clostridiales bacterium | reverse complement strand
CTTTTATATAAAATGATGCGATATTATTGATGGAATTGTCATAATACATTTTTTCACCTTCCGGCGTTCCGTCAGATGCATAAGTCCAGGCGCAGTGCGGACATGCGCCGTATTCAATGCATTTGAGCAGCGTTTCACGGCTGTCTGCGGATGTGTTGACGCTTTGTGAGGAATAATCCGCAAGAGCGTGCAGTACAATCTGAAGAAACGGAACCGAAGTACATGCGCCGCTTTCGTCGCACGATGCTGTCAGGGGCATATTGACAATCGCTCTTGCATATCTTGCGGCGTAAATATTGCCGCCGTTTATCATAGTTGTTCGCCCGGTTGAAAGTGTGGCAACAGATTTAACCGCGTTGCTTATGGCAACCGATCGGAGCACACCCGAAGTTGAGAAATCATCATAGATAAACGAACCGAAATCATCAAAGCAAAATCCGTCAAAACCTATATTATCGAATTTTGAAAGGATTGCCAATGTTGAACTGTTCAGAGAGGAAAGGGTTTTAAGATAATAACCCGGTGATTTTAACATCTCACCTGTTATATCAACGGCGCAGGGATATTTATTATTCTTTGCTGTTTTAAAAATGTCAGTATTAATGAACAGCTTCATTCTTTGCGAAGCTGTGTAGTTGTAAAGTCGCTTAAGTCCGCGCCTGCTTCCGACGGCGAAAAGAATTGAACTGTTTTCGGCGTCGTCAACATCATCTTCGTCTTTAAAAATGTTGCAGTATCTCAAAAATACATTATTTATTCCCTTGCTTTTTATTCTTATGAGCATATCCTGCGCCTGGTCGAAGGTTGTTGAGGACTTGTGGTATTTAACCGGTGTTAATTCTTTCATTCTTGCGCCGTCAAGTGTCAGAAAAAACGGCAGGTAACCGTCATCGTCTTCAATCGGGTCGGATGGCAGAACATTGTTTCTTATCAGTTGCTCGCGGCAGGCGCACGCCATACCGGCGTATGTGGCGTTTTTACCGGAAAGGAAACGAAGGCAAAGGCGTATTTCGTTTGTTTGAACTTTTTTTGAAACACTAATGTTTTTGCCGTCATATAAATCAGGGGTTATTTCAAACGAAGGGTAAACACGGTTGTATTCACTGATTGTTCTTGCTTTTTCGGCATATATGTGTGAAGCGGCGTCCCCCTTTTCTATAATTGCCGCAAATGCGCTGCTTCCGTGTTTGATGCCGTATACGGGAATTAGCGCTGTCTGCGAAGATGTTTCATTTTTTTGAGACCCGTATACCGACAAAGAAACTTTTTCAAAACCCTCGTCATATATTGAAGTGTCGATAACAGCTCCGCACCCGTCCGGAACAAAAATCCAGTCGCCCTTACTCATGTCATTGTAGGCACCGAAATAGTTAAGCAGTGTGATGCTTTCAATATAGGCGTTCGGGTTGCCTGTAATATTGGAATAAGCGCACTCGACAAATGCGCTGCCTGATGAAAGCGTGACGCTGACCGTCAGGTGAAAACCTATATCGGATTTTGCGTAGGCTGCTTTTTTTGCTGTTTTTTCATCCGGAAAAATATCAAATTCAAGACGAATTCCGTCCTTGATTTTATTGCATTCGCATGTTCCGAATTTGAGAGAGTTGTTTTGTGTGTCAAGAATATATTCGTCGGTTCCCCCTGTAACTTTTAGCCTGGCTATGCACGCTTCATTTTGGAGGGTATCATTTTCAGTAAGGTCGCTTTTAAGCGGCAGAGCTGACCAAAGTACGTTTTTTGAAGTTTCGCGTATTGCAAATGAACACATTTTTCTGTCTGCCAATAGTTCTATAAGACCGGACGAAGCGACAGCGTCAGTGAAGCTTTTTTCACTGTCGGTGTAACTTAGACTTTCATTTTCGGAAGTGGGTGTTTCAATCAGATTACGCGAAACAACATTTTTAATGACTGCTATGTCGGCAACGGCCTTTTTCCCGCAGCCGGAAAGTAATAAAACGGTCAGCATGGCAATCAGAACACAGGCAAGTTTCTTTGGGAACAAACATTGCAGCCCATTATTTGCTTTCTTTTTCATAAAATTCCGAACCCTTAAAAACTTCAAAATAAAACCTGACGCCGTTATCGAGATTCTCAACGCCGTAGCCGCATTTGTGATTTAGCATTATGCTTTTGACAATGGAAAGACCGAGACCGTAGCGGTTTTCTTTTCGCCCGTGAGCTTTATCTGCTCTGTAGAAGCTATCCCAAATTTCGTCAAAATCTTCGTTTGCGATATTTTTGCCTGTATTGAAAACCGTGAAGCGGTATTTGTCACCCATATCTTCGCAATCAAGCTTATTTATTTTATCGCCGTCGGCGTGTGAAATTGCATTTGTGATATAGTTTTTAAAAACAATTTCGATTTTGTCGCTTTGCGCAAAGCAGGTTATACCCGAGGGTATATTATTGATAATGGTAATTTCGTTTTTTTCAATTGAGAGCGACAGATGCTCAAGTAGAACATTAACTTTTGCGCCGGGGTCAAAATATTCGGGCAGGAATGAATCCATCTTGCTTTCAAGTTTTGACAGTTCAAGAAGCTCGACAACAAGCGAGTTCATTTTTATACTCTCATCATTAATTATTCTGCAGTATTCGAGAATTGTTTCCCGGTCCGTTACAATGCCTTCGCAAAGCCCCTCGGCAAACCCGGAAATAATGGCGATAGGAGTTTTAAGCTCGTGCGAAACATTGCTTATAAATGATTTTCTTGCGTTATCAAGGGCGAGCCTGAGCTCAATATCTTTTTCAAGCTGAAGGTTTTTGACCTTCAGGTCTTCAAGCGTTTCATCAAGCGAGTTTGAAAGTGTGTTTATGCTTTGACCGAGCTGACCGATTTCATCTTCGCCGTAGTTTTTGCATTTGCCTGAAAAGTCGAGAGCTGCCATACGCTTTGTTACCGTGTTCATTTCCACAATCGGCGTTGTGAAGGTTCTGAGAAATGCTGTCAGAACTATAGCAAGACCGGCTATCACTGTAAGTATAAAAAGCGCAAATACCTTTGCGGTTATATTCACTATTTTTTCAACATTGGCAACCGGTGAATAGATATAGAAGGTGTGCCCCGCATCATCCGTGTAATGAAATATGAAATAATCGGCGCTGGTACCTGATCTTGTTTTAACTTCAAAATTCTCTCTTCCGCCCGTGTAGTAGGCGGAGTCGGTGTCTCGCATTTGCGAATATACGGAGTGAGTACTGCCGGAAGAGGAAAAACTGCCGGCATCAAGAGCCGATGCGGCGTTTGCCGTTGTGTAGATGATGATGTCATCACTGTTGACAATTTCAATGGTTACACCGTTATTAACGGCTAATGAATATACACTGAAATAATACCCGCCGCTGTTGGATGCGAGACTCTTTATATCTGAAGCAATGACATTCAAATCTTCATAGGTGGAACGGGTAAAAACCCTGAAAAGTACGGGCGCAGCAAAAATCATAACCGCAATGTAAATTACAACCAGCGTTGAAAAAAGCGATACGGCAATTCGAAAACGCAATTTTGTTTTGATCCTTCTTATGAACGCCTTCACTTTCCTGCCCTTTCTGCAATAATGTATGAATTAAACTTTGATTGCCGGATTCCGGCTTATGCCTTGGATCAGTCATCAATTATTTTGTAACCTACTCCGAAAACCGTTTTTATGTGCTTTTCGCCCCAGACGCCTAATTTTGTGCGAAGGCGGGCAACATGGGAGTCAACATTTCTCGGGTCGCCGGCGTAATCAATGCCCCATATGTCGTCGAGCAGATTATCTCTTGAATAAATTCTGCCGACATTTGAAAGAAGCTTTTCAAGTATTTTGTATTCTTTGACTGTTAAATCAACAGGAACATCGTCAAGTAAGACCGTGTGTGCGGGCACATTTAAAATCAATTCGTCCAATTTAACAATGCTGCCGTCTTCGCTTAAAATTTTGCCCTCGCTTCTCTTTAGCAACGCCTGAATCCGCTTGACAAGAACCGTGGGGCTGAAGGGCTTTGTTACAAAGTCGTCGGCACCGGATTCAAACGATACGAGCTCGTCAAATTCCTGGGTTCTGGCGGTCAGCACTATAATCGGAACATCGCTTCTGCGCCTTATCTGGCGGCAAACCTCCCACCCGTCCATTTCAGGCATCATAACATCACAGACAACCACTGAAATATCTTTGTTTTGCTTAAAAAGGTCGACGGCCTGTCTTCCGTCTTCAGCTTCAATAACCTCAAACCCGGATGCTTTAAGAAAATCACCGACCAGTCTTCTTATTCTCTGTTCATCATCGGCAACAAGAATTTTAGCCATATCAGACGCTCCTTAACAGTTTTTATAACAAGGAATTTTACCATAAAAGCCTATGAAAATCAATAATTAATAAAATTATAAAAAATGAGTTTTAAGTGTCAAATCAGTTGATTTTTAAAGACATATGTTGTAGAATTGCCTTGAATATTTGTCTCGAGGAATTGCAATGATTTATACGCTCAGCGAAAAGGGAAAGCAGTCCGCGGTTTTTGTTCCTGCCTTTCTTACTGACGAGCATCTTCGTATCTGCAACGAATGCCAGCTTAAGGTTATGCTTTGTATCTGCGGAGCAAACGGAACGAATGAAGATGAAATATCCCGAAAACTGAATATCGATAAAAAAGACGTTGCCGACGCCATACTTTATTGGTCAATGACCGGTTTGATAGCAAGTTCGGCTGAAACCTCAAATAAAAAGACTGCTGAAAAAGAAGAAAACGAAGAAGGCGGAGCAAAGCCGTTTGTTATATCCGATTCTGCCGCAAGCAGTACTGGATCGCCCGTCAGTCATTTTAACGACCGCCTGCCTTCAAGACCTTCGAGTGACGAAATTGCAGCAAGAATTAAAGAAGACCCGAACATCTCCGATCTTTTGAAAGAAGCCCAGATTAAGCTCGGCAAAACTCTCGGTCATAACGGTAATTGCGTTCTCGTTTTGCTCTATGACCACTACGGGCTGCCCGTTGAAGTTATTTATATGCTTTTGGAATTTTGCTCGTCATTGGGAAAAACCAATTTTGCATATATTGAATCGGTTGGCAGAGACTGGGGAATAAATGAAATTGACACCATTGAAAAGGCAGCGGCGCGTATCACAGCCGTTAACAGCGCAAACGCCAATTGGGCGGAGTTTTCGCGCTATGCAGGTATAAAAACCCCGAAGCCGACCAAGAAGCAGACGGAATATTTTGTCAAATGGTTCTTAGATATGAAATTTACGGTTGACGCAGTTGAACAGGCTTATGACACTGCCTGCGAAAAAACCGGAAAAATCAGCTTTGCTTATATGGACAAAATTCTTACCGGTATTTTTGCCGGCAGGAGTAACGAGAAAGCAAAATCAAAAACGAACTTTGCTGAAAGACCGGCCAAAAAATCTTTTGCACAGCCGGCTCAGGGCGGCGAAGCGTCCTATGATATTGAGAAATTCAAAAATGAGTCTCAAAAACCGCTGGTGTATAAAAGAAAGGGAAAAGCATGAGCTACAGCCGGAAAATTCTTGCCGCAGCGAACAAAATAATCAACGACCGAAGGAGTTTTGCAACAGCGGAAAATAAACTCAGACAAACTCGCATAGACGCTCAGATACCCGAAATTGCCGGTTTAAGAAAAAAACTTGCGGCAACCGGCCTCGCCGCCGCCAAGGCTATGACTATGGGCGAAGATGCGGAAAAATATATTGAAGGGTTGGCTGAGATTAATATTTCTGTTCAAAATGAAATATCGGCTTTGCTCGTTAAAAACGGATATCCTGCCGACTGGCTTGAAATACCTTATGAGTGCAGAAAATGCTCGGATACGGGTTTTTTGGACGGGCACTTTTGCCCTTGCCGCAAACAGCTTCTTATTGACCTAAACAGGCAGTCTCTTTGTGATATTTCGCCTGCCGCTGAGTGCAGATTTGATAATTTCGATTTGAATTATTACTCTCCAGATGTAAACGAAGTGACAGGTTATTCGCCCAGAGCAAAAATGACCGAGATTTTTAATTTTTGCCGCGAATACAGTCTTGATTTTGACACTGACTCAAGCGGACTTTTTCTTTACGGAGCAACGGGTTTGGGAAAGACCCATCTTTCGCTTGCTGTTGCAAATGAAGTTATTGACAGGGGCTTCGGTGTTAAATATTATTCCGCACCGGAACTTTTCAGCAGGATTGAAAAAGAAAAATTCGGTTCAAATTCAACCGACACAATTGATGAAACTTTGGAATGTGACCTTTTGATAATTGACGATATAGGGAGCGAGTTTATAACGCAGTTTACTGTTTCTGCGTTCTACAACATTTTAAACTCAAGAATTAACTGCTCTATGCCCGTTATCCTTTCAACTAACCTCTCGGTCGAAGAAATGCAGGCAAAATATACTCAGAGGATAACTTCACGTATAATAGGCAGTTTTACGCCCCTGCCGTTTGCCGGTAATGATATAAGGCAGATAAAGCGAGGTGAGGAATAAGGAAAATGGATATTATTAACGCTCTCAAGGATGAATTCAAATTACAGCTTTGGCAGGTCGAAAATGTCGTTAAGCTTCTTGAGGAAGGTAACACAGTGCCGTTCATTGCAAGGTACCGTAAAGAAGCTCACGGTACTTTGAATGACCAGGTAATAAGACAGCTGAGTGAAAAACTTGAATATTTAAAAAATCTCGAAAAAAGGCGCGAAGAGGTGAGAAATCTTATTTCCGGTCAGGATAAACTGACGGATGAAATTTCTCTTTCGCTTGACAGGGCAAAAACCATATCGGAAATTGACGATATTTACAGACCCTTCAGACCTAAGAAAAAAACAAGAGCGTCTGTCGCCAAAGAAAAGGGTCTGGAGCCGCTGGCGGATGCGATTTTTGCGCAAAAAAAAGACTCGCCCGCTCCTCTTGAAATGGCGGCGGAGTTTATTGACACCGAAAAGGGCGTTCCCGATGCCGAAGCGGCGCTCCAGGGCGCTATGGATATCATAGCGGAAAATGTATCGGATGACCCGGAAATAAGGCGGAGACTTCGCGGGCTTTTCACATCGTTTGGCATCATAAATGTTGTTGCCGCAGATAACGACGCGGAAAATGTTTATACAAACTATTATGATTTTTCCGAGCCCGTTTCAAAAATCGCAGGCCACAGAGTTCTTGCCATTGACAGGGGAGAAAAAGAGGGATTCTTAAAAGTCAGCGTAACTCTTGACCCCTTAAAGGCGGCAAATGTCATTAATCTTGTAATACTCAAATCAAACGGATCGCCGTGCAATGAAACCGTTCGCCTTGCCGGTTCCGATGCTTATAACCGCTTGATTTACCCTTCAATTGAGCGTGAAATCAGAAAAATGCTGACAGATACCGCCGCTGAAAACGCAATTAAAGTTTTTGCCCTTAATACAAAAGAGTTGCTTTTACAATCGCCTGTTAAAGGGAAGACGGTTATCGGGCTCGATCCCGGATATCGAACCGGCTGTAAGGTTGCCGTTGTTGATAAAACCGGCAAAGTTCTTGACACCGGTGTTATCTATGTTACTCATTCCGAAGCTCAAAAGGAGCAGGCAAAGCATATCTTAAAGCGCTTTATATCCATGTACAGCGCCGACTGCATTTCAATCGGTAACGGAACGGCGTCAAAGGAAACGGAAATTTTTGTCTCCGAATTACTGCGGGAAATCAGCGCAGATGTTTCATATCTGGTTGTCAGCGAAGCGGGCGCCTCGGTGTATTCGGCTTCTGAGCTTGCGGCCAAGGAATTTCCTCAGTATGATGTTGCGCTAAGGAGCGCAGTTTCAATTGCCAGGCGTTTGCAGGACCCGCTTGCGGAGCTTGTAAAAATCGATCCCAAAGCTATCGGCGTCGGGCAATATCAGCATGATATGCCAAAAAAAGAACTTGACGCCGCCCTTGATGCGGTTATCGAGGATGCCGTTAATTCCGTCGGCGTTGACCTTAACACAGCGTCAATGCCGCTTTTATCCCGGGTTTCAGGCATAAACAGTACAACAGCAAAAAACATTGTCGGTTATCGCGAAGAGAACGGTGAATTCAGAAAAAGAAGCGATTTGAAAAAAGTTCCTAAGCTCGGTCCTAAGGCTTTTGAACAGTGCGCCGGCTTTCTGAGAGTTTCCGAAAGCGCAGAAAAGCTGGACAATACTGGCGTTCACCCCGAGAGCTACACTGCGGCTGAAAAGCTACTAAATCTTTTTTCTTATACAAAAGACGATATCGGCTCGGAAGATATTAAATCAATCGGTGCCAAAGTTACTCTTGCCGGTGAAGAGACAGTAGCGCAAAAGCTCGACATAGGCGTTCCTACGCTCAGGGACATTATAAAGGAACTTATTTCCCCCTGCAGAGATCCGAGAGATGAGTTGCCGCCGCCTCTTCTTCGCACCGATGTTATGGAGATTAAAGACCTTAAGCCCGGTATGGAGATGAAAGGCACGGTCAGGAATGTCACCGATTTCGGAGCTTTTGTCGATATTTCCGTTCATCAGGACGGATTGGTCCATATTTCACAGATAACGAACAGATTTATAAAACATCCTTCCGAAGTGCTGAAGGTCGGTCAGGTGATAACTGTATGGGTGCTTTCGGTTGATATCAAAAAACAGCGAATATCCCTGACCATGATTCCCGAACGCGGGGCTGCGGCAGCCGGCAGTGAAAGTTAAGGCAATGGATGAGATTGAAGTTCTTGTCATAGGCGCGGGAGCCGCCGGGCTTATGGCAGCCGGAACAAGCGCAGAGCTTGGGAAAAACACTGTTGTTCTTGAAAGAAATGAGCGCCCTGCCAGAAAGGTTATGATAACCGGTAAAGGCAGATGCAATGTCACAAACAACTGTAATCAGATAAACGAGCTTGTTTCAAATGTACCGACAAACGGTCGCTTTCTTTACGGGGCGTTTTCGAGGTTTATGCCCTCCGATACGATAGATTTTTTTGAAAGCCGCGGCGTTCCTCTTAAGTGTGAACGCGGTAACCGGGTTTTCCCGGTGTCCGACAAAGCTGCGGATATTGTCGACGCACTTAAGGCTTTTGCTTTTGAAAAAGCCGGGTTTATTCGCGGCAGAGCTGTCAGGTTGTTAACGGATGGCGAAAAAGTAACCGGCGTTCTTACCGACGACGGACGCGTTATAAAAGCAACTAAGGTCATTGTCTGCACGGGCGGTATGTCATACCCCGCCACCGGTTCAACGGGCGACGGATATGAGCTTGCAAGGGGAGTGGGCCACACATTTATTGATCCAAAGCCTTCGCTGGTTCCGCTCGAATGTCATGAGGGCTTTTGCAGCGATTTGATGGGCTTGTCCCTGAGAAATGTCAGGGTGAAGGTTACGGATTCCAAAAATGAAAATAAAGAAGTTTATTCGGAATTCGGTGAAATGCTTTTCACTCATTTCGGTGTGAGCGGTCCTGTTATTCTTTCCGCTTCCGCGCATTTGAGAGATATGGAAAAGGGCAGGTATATTATTCATATTGACCTTAAGCCCGCTCTTAACGAAAAACAGCTTGATGAAAGAATAAGAAGAGATTTTCTGGAGTTTTCAAACAAAAACTTTATTAATTCGCTAAACTCACTTCTACCGAAAAAACTTGTGCCGGTTGTGGTTAAACTCAGTAAAATACCAATGAACACAAAAGTGAATCAGGTGACGGCTGAGCAAAGGTTGTCCCTTGTGAAGCTGCTAAAGGATTTTCAAGTTACGGTAACGGATTTCAGACCTGTTGAAGAGGCGATTGTCACATCCGGCGGTGTTGAAACCGGAGAGGTTAATCCCTCGACTATGGAATCAAAGATAATCAACGGGCTCTATTTTGCGGGTGAAGTGCTCAATGTTGATGCATACACCGGCGGATTTAATTTGCAAATCGCATTTTCGACCGGGGCGCTTGCCGGCGTCTCAGCTGCTAAATGAAAAGGGGGTAATTTCCATGTCATCTTTAAGGCAAAAAGCGAAAAAAACCTTATCGGTCATTTTGTGCTTGCTGATGCTAAGCTCTTCTTTCTCAATGATTGTTGCTTCGTCCGCTCCTGCGGCGGGTCAGAACAGTTTTGTCAGAAAAGCTGCTAATGTAAAACCTGGCGAAGTTTATTTCAATGTTCCGGAGGTTATTTATCTTAAACCTTCGGCTTCATCCTCAAGCGGAACCTTCACTTTTCAATATGCGCTTGACCAAGGGATGATAAAGAGCAAAGAGACAAATGAGATAGTGCAATTTGTCAATCGAGACTATAAGACCTTCGGTAAAGACGAAGTGAACATTGATTTCTATTGCGATACGGCGGATCCCAAAGCCGGCGTCGCAATCAGTTGCTCAAATGTCAGTGTTAGTCTCGGCCAGAATATGATGAGCGTAAAGAGCGGTGAAATCAGTCACACATCGATAACATCGGGTTATTCGTCTTCATATTCTTCTCAGTTTGTTTACTGGACCGCTACATATACCGACATTTCAGACGGCCTTGTCAAAACGGCGGGTGCCTGCACATATATTTATGCCCCGTTTGTTCATTCTGTGGCGTCTTCCGCAGGCAATTATGATTATAACTACAAATTGTTTGCAGGCAATCAAACCTGGTCGATGGCGTCAACAGCAACAATCTATGGCATTCATGAGGTCAAAACCCCGGCTACAAGCAATGAAGATCCCAGTATTATTTATAACGGAACCGATAGTGCGGGGACTACATCTCACGGTAACGCGACGGTCAGATATACCGGCGAATATATGCCGGGCAGTTATCCTATTATATCGGATTATACCTGTCCCACATGGTACGGTGAATTTTCCGCTCCGTCTTTCTATAAAGACAATGCTACCAATTATATGAGGTATACCTACAGAGATGCTGATTATGCCGGCGGATTCAACGCGGCAAGTCCCATAGGGTTGGTTTATATCGACTCATCAAGAAGCGAAAAATTTTCGCAAGTTCCTTTTCTTACATTGAGAAGTGACTGTAACGGATATAAGCAGTACTCGGGCAAATCAAACAACTTGACAGCTTACAGCTATGCTACGGCTTTTGCGAACAACTCGTTCAGTACTGTCACCGGCAGCAACATATATTCCTCCGGTGAAGTGAACCGCGCTGATTCCAGCGGTTCGACAAGTCCGCGCGGCAATTATTCAACAAAAATCGATTTGTCGCAGATTAAAACCGATAAAGTCAAGTCTCTTGTTGTCGCCTGCATTACGCACGGTCATGTGCAAGATTCGGGAGAAGATGATTTTTCGGCGCAAGCCTGGGCAGCCTGTGATGTTATGTCTGTTGATAAATCCGCTCTTCGCCTTGCGGTTGAAAACGCTCAGAAATATATGGGCGTTCTCGGTGTGACTTCATTCGGCAGCAACGCCAACCTTGTTTCGGCTTATTTTGACGGGGAAACGGTATGTAAATGGAACAGCTTTGTTGAAAAATACAAAGCGGCGACAATGGTTCTGACAAAGGTTGACGGGTTCGTAAGCGCAAGCTATGACACACAGGGCGAAATTAATAATCTTGCCAAAGCGCTCAACGAAGCTCTGATTGCGCTGAGAACAAAGGTTACCCTTGATGCCAACGGCGGAAGTCTTAACGGCACAGCTGAATCATCAATTGCTGTTGGTTCGCTCTCAAATGATAAATATATCATCAATACCTCGTTTGATTATACACCGTCCCAGACTCCCGCACCCAGAGACGGCTATACTTTCATGGGATGGAGTACCAACAAGAATGCTAATCCTAAAAACTCCGCTGAATATTCAAATACGGTTAAAGTCGGCTTTAACGACATTGTCTATGCAGTGTGGAAACCCGGAATATACAGACTTCAGTTCCTTAAGAGGGAAGGCGGAAAAGCTTTTGAAGGGTTTGACAATCTGGTTGAATGCGGCAGTGTAATTACTGCGCCTCAAAATCCGAAAGCCGATTCATTTATTTTTGACGGTTGGGATAAGCAGGTTCCCGCGACTATGCCGGCATACAATCTGACTGTTACAGCCAAATGGAAAGAGGAGAATAACGCTGTATATTACGGCAGTCTTGATATTTCCGCCGATAACAAGTCAAATTATCTTGAAGGCGGGGATTATGATCACCTTCATCCGGTTTATTACAGCCCTCCGGTTAATACCTCGGCAAAAGACAGTGAATATGTTTTGGAACCCTTTAACCCCTCTGTTGCCCAGGCAGTTATATTTACCGTTACTCTTAGTGAAAACGGCAGAGTATATGTTGCTCTTGGGTGTGAAAACGGTGAGACGACAGCAGTTATAACCGGTACCAAAACAAATTCAATTGGCAAGCCCCTTCAAACCTCGTTTGATATCGACGGTACAACTCAGGATTTCTTCGATATAACCGATTTCTTTACGGTTGGTGAAGAACAGAGTGTACTTATCCGTCAGGCGGGTGTTCCCGGTGAAACAGCCGGTCCGGGCAGGCTTATTGTCGGTGACATTAAACTGACAACCGGTACAAACTCCGGAAATGTGCCGGTTATTAATCAGGTTGACGATGAAGGTCTGGATACACTGACCGATATTTCGTCATTTAATAAAGACAGTAAGTATAAAGCTACATTTATTGCCGACGGCTCGGTTGTCGGTATTGTTGAATTTGACTATAATTCGACTTCAATTACGGAACCGCGTGTGCCCCAAAAAACGGGATACACAGGTGCATGGGAGAATTACACCATAGGTGTTAAGGATATTGAAATTAATGCGGTTTATACTCCGATAACCTATATTGCAAAATTTTTCGCAGGGTCAAATCTTATCGATACCAGAGAATACACGGTTGAGAGCGAAAGCATAAACGAGCCGAAAGTGCCTGAAAAAACAGGCTACAGAGGAGTTTGGGAACCATATTCATTTACTCCCGGCGGGATTTCAATTCAGGCAGTTTATGTTCCGATAACCTACACTGCGACATTTATTGCTGACGGCAGTATTGTTAAAACTGTCGAATATACCATCGAAACCGAAACTATTCAGGAACCTGCCGTTCCGGTAAAGGTCGGTTATACTGCCCGTTGGGCGGACTATAAGCTTGTTTCAGGCGGGATAGAAATAAATGCAGTTTATACTCCCGTTATTTACGAAGCAAAGTTTTATTGTGACGGCGCGCTTGTCGACAGCATAAAGTATACCGTTGAAGATACTTCTTTGACTGAACCGGCTCCTTTAGCCAAAACCGGTTACACTGTTGCTTGGCCGGAATATGAAATCAAAGCGGGCGGAATAACCGTTAACGCCGTTTACACCCCGATTAGGTATATGGCTACTTTCTTAATGAGCGGAAATGCCGTGATTCAGGTCGAGTATACGGTGGAAGACGAATTTATTGAAGAACCGGCCGTTCCTTTTAAAGACGGTTATATCGGCAAGTGGGAGAATTACACATTAAAGGCGGGCGGCATTACTGTTAACCCCGTTTATACCCCCGAAGAATACAAAGCTGTCTTTGTTGTGGACGGCACGGTTATTGCCGAAGTTCCCTATACTGTCGAAACCGAAAGAATAATTGCTCCCGTTGTTCCTTATAAGCAAGGCTACGCCGGCAACTGGGAAAAATACACTCTTTTAAAAGGCGGTATTACTGTTAACGCTTTCTATACTCCGGCGGAATTTATCGCCGTATTTGTTGCTGACGGCAATATTGTTTACAATGTAGGTTACAACTCAGATTCAACATCTATTGAGGAACCCGAGGTGCCGTCTAAGCGCGGCTACACCGGCAGATGGGAAGATTATGTACTAAGGCAGGGCGGTATAACTGTCGATGCAGTTTACACTCCCATTAATTACGAGGCTGTCTTTGTTGCAGACGGAGAGACTGTCGGAACGGTCGAATATACTGTTGTAAGCTCCGGTATTGAAGAGCCTGCCGTACCGGTTAAAACAGGGTATACCGGCGAATGGGGAAAATATCTTCTTGTACCCGGAGGAATA
>JAILFM010000115.1 GCA_024697575.1 Clostridiales bacterium | reverse complement strand
GGCAACCTACTCCGACGGCTCGACAGCGCCGGTTGACCCGGCTGTGTGCACGATCACAGGCTACTCTGCAAAACCCGCTGGGGATAAAATGATCACCGTCGAGTACGAAGGACAGACGGTGCAGTTCAAAGTCAAAGTCGAATACGTATGGTGGCAGTGGCTCATCCGTATCCTCCTGCTGGGTTTCATTTGGTATTAAGCAACATAAAGATACCGGAGCTGTCGCATTTTGCGAAGAACGAAAAGAATAGAGCAAGAAGCTATTTATAGGAGCGAGGCGTCAAAAACCTTGCTCCTTCGCTTTTTCAGAACGCCGCCGCCTTTCTTTTGACCTGACCCGCGATGGCGACGGAGAGCTCCTCCGCCAGCTGCCGGATATCGTGCGCCCGACGAGCGCACGATCTATAGGGTGAAAGTCCTGAACGCGCCCGACAGCGGGAAGCGTTAGCCAAAGGCAAGGGTGTCCGTCGCGAGGCGGAATCTGAAGGAAGCCAAACTTCTTTTTCTTCTTTTTTTCAATCACAAAATAGCCAGTTCGTCAAGTAATACCTACATGGAGTAGTCACGTAATACCTACATGGAGTGCTCTTGATTTGTTGACAAAAAAATGCTATACTGAAAAATACAGGAACAGGTGAATAATCATAAGGACGATCAATATCGGTGGTTTCAAAGCAACCGCTTTTTGTCGTATCGACCATTGAAAAAATGAAATCGGGAAAGTTATCAAATGATGATCAAAGCAATTCAGAAGCACGCCGCCGTAAAAAGTATTACAAGCATAGTGTTGTTGCTTGTCATATTTTCTGCCGCAGTACTTACAATCGGTTACAGCACATTTACCGGCGCTCTGCTGGAGCAGTATTCCGAAGGAGCGCATCTCACAGCGAAAACCGCCGCTCAGCTGATTGACGCAGACAGTATGGACGAATATGTGCTTAGCGGCGGAACCGGCGAAAAATATTCGGGAGTCTGGGATAGTTTGGACAGCCTTTGTAATTCATCGGGCTCGACATTTATTTATGTGATTATTCCGGACACTTCAGATTACGCTCACATTACTTTCATTTTTTCTACGATTGATCATAACAGTAAATACTCAAAATATGACTTCGGCTATCTGCGCGAAACGACGAACAATGAGTATAAACAAAAATACCGTGCTCTCTACGAAAAGACCGCAGAACGTGAAACGGTGATTCGTGACAAAGGGTATATTGAGACAGATTCGCATATTACCGAAATCGTGCCGATTGTTGCAAGCACCGGAGAGGTGAAGGCTCTTTTGTGCGTGCAACGGCAGATGGATGTACTTGCCGGCGTCAGAAACTAATTTTTCGGCTATATTGTTCTTGTGCTCATTGTATTGATTATCACTGTCATTCTGTTGCAAAGCTTTTTCTTGCACCGTACATTGCTCAAACCGCTCAAGCTGATTTCCGAAGAAGCCATTCGATTTTCAGGCGAAAACACGCTGCCCGTAACAAAGCTCAGAGAACAGGTGAGCAACAAAGATGAAGTCGGCGCCCTCGCCGGGTCGATTGACATTATGGAAGCGCAGGTACATGACTATATAGAAAACATTACGAAAATAACAGCCGAAAAGCAACGCATCAGTACCGAGCTTTCACTCGCAACGAGAATCCAGGCGGATATGTTGCCGAATATTTATCCTGCTTTCCCGGAACGTTTCGAATTTGATATCTATGCGTCGATGGATCCCGCAAAGGAGGTCGGCGGCGATTTCTACGACTTTTTCCTTGTTGACGATGATCATCTTTGTATAGTCATGGCGGATGTTTCCGGCAAAGGCGTTCCTGCGGCACTGTTTATGATGGCATCCAAAATCATTCTTGCAAACAACGCTATGATCGGCAAAAGCCCGGTGCAGATTTTAACCGACACCAATGCGGCAATCTGCTCCAATAACCGCGAGGAAATGTTTGTGACCGTGTGGCTCGGCATTTTTGAAATATCGACAGGCAAGCTGACCGCCGCAAATGCCGGACATGAATTTCCCGCTCTGATGCAGCCGGACGGCAGCTTTGAACTGTTCAAGGATAAACACGGATTCGTCATCGGCGGTATGGACGGTATGCGATACAAAGAGTATGAGATAATTTTAAAGCCGGGAGCAAAACTCTTCCTTTACACAGATGGTGTTCCCGAGGCAACAAGCGCCGAAAATGAGTTGTTCGGCACGGAACGTATGCTTGCGGCGCTTAACGGCGAGCGCAGTGCTGCGCCCGATAAACTGCTTAAAAATGTCCGCGCATCTGTCGATGCGTTCGTAAAAGAGGCGGAGCAGTTTGACGACCTGACGATGCTTTGCCTTGAATACAAGGGTACAGACGAAATCGAATTTGAACAAAAGAACAAATAATAGGCATTTGTTGAGGAAATCAATTATGGATTACAGAAAAACAGGCGAAGCATTATACATCCGAATAGACAGAGAGGATGAGATCGTAGGTTGTATTTTGGACGTCTGTAAGAAAGAAGGCGTTATGTCGGCTGTTTTCAGCGGAATCGGCGGATGCAGCGAGGCGCAGATACAGACCTTTTTGCCGGAAACGGGTATATTTGAAACCCGGACGCTCAGCGGTATGCTGGAGCTTGTGTCATTAACCGGAAATGTAGTCGTTGACTGTCAGGGAGAACTTCAACACCATACGCACGCTGTGTTTTCCTATAAAAACGGAAAAGAGCACCATGTCGCAGGCGGACATATCAAATCCATCACTGTATTGTATACAGCGGAGATCGAGCTGAGGCCGGTCATCGGCGGGGTGATCGGCAGGCAGTTTAATCCGGAGACCGGTACCGGATTCTGGAGCTTTCGATAAATTCCGTTTGATACTGTATTTTCAAATAATCAGCTTTGATTACACAGTCTATGTTAATTATGAGATTGACGGAAAAAAGTATGAAAATGTTGAATATCCGGGCTATGATTCTTCAATGAAGAATGGCGATGATGTTACGGTTTTGTATCAGTCATCAAACCCCGATAATATCGCAGAGGGAAACCTTACCGGCAATGCCGTCATTATGATTGTGGCTGGCGCAGCTTTTGCCGTGATTGGATTGGCTATGGGATAAAGGCTGTTATTCGCCCGTGAAGTCTATTTAAGAAAGCATAATAACCGAACATATTGTCTCAAAAAGGGGCGGGCATCAATGTGCCCGCCCCTTTAATGAAATCCTCAGCTTTATTCAGCGTAGTTAATGGACAGCGTCGCCGAAGAAGGCGCGTCGGCAGTGAAGCCGCTCTCACTGCAAAGGATATAAATAATTTTACCTTCTTCAATCGTCAAAGTTCCGTCGCCTTCCAATGCGGGTGTTTCTGCTTGCGGAAGGTATCTTGCGCCGTCTTCAAATTCCTTATCGAGCACAAATACACTCCATGTTGTTTTTTCAGATGAAGATGTGAAGGAATAGGTTTCAGTCGCATCGCAGACAAAGCCGGTTACGCCTGCATTTTCAAAACCGTCTTTTGCCGTGACGACGAACGGTTCGCTGTTGATGATGAGCGGGGGCAGGTTGCTTTGCGTATCGGCATCAGCTTCTTTTCTGGTAACACTGTCACCGTAAATGGTTTTCCAGTCATTCTTCATCGAAATTGGCGTAAAGCCGTTTTCAGCGCAGGAAGCGACCATTTTTTCCGCTTTTTCAGGTTTGCCGTTTTCGCGCACAGTATCGTCGCAGCAGAGCATAAACGCTTTTGCCGGATAGGGATTGTTGTTAAGCGCATACTGCGCCATGCTGAAATCGCTGCCGCTGTTGCCGAAAGCAAGCACCGGCTGTTTGCCGATTTCCTGCTGAATGACAGTAACTTTGTTCATATCCAGATTTTTAACAAGGAATTCGCCGCCCATGACAAGCTGATCATCATCGTCAAATACATATTCAAGTCCGTCGGTATCGCCTTGGTCAGTTGCGACAAGGCTGTCGTCCGAGCCGATGATTTGATTAGCCGGAATATCGAGAGGAGAGGAGGTAATCAGACCCCTGACAATAAATCTGTCAGTGCCGCTGACAATATACACGGTGAAATCATACTTTTCCAGAAGATTGACAACTTCCAGCATAGGCTTATAGAACGCTTCGCCTCTCGTCATGCCGTTGTAGCCGGGTGCGGGCGTCTTGGCAAATTCTGCGGCATAGTTTACGAATTCCTCCGGCGTCAGCCCTGAGAAAGCGGACGCAACCGCCTTGCCGTGGCGTGTCATCATATCGCTTGGGGATACGCCTGTTTCCATATATTCTGCGACTTCTTTTGCAACTTCAATTTCAAAATCAGACGCTTTATCTTTATAGTCCGGATCATCCAGAACACGGTATTTCAGTAGGCAATGGTCAAAATACACGGGGTCTGTTTCACATGCGAGCGTGCCGTCCAGGTCAAATACGGCAATTCTGTTTTCCAAAGGAATATAATCCGAGGTTCCTTGATTGGATACAGCTTTTACATAGTCAATCAGCTCTTTTTTTGCCGCAGCGTCATCAGACCAAAGGCTGAGCATGTCGGCGGAGTTGGCGACGGTTGTTGCGCCCTTACTCTCAGCCGGTTTCTGCTTATACCCGAGATCTAATACATAGCATGTGCTGACAATCAGCAACAGGCACAGCGAAACTATTGCAATCGGTTTCCATACATTTTTGGGTTTCTTCGTGTTTTCCGTTTTGATTATCTCCTTGATGTGTTTTTTCTTCTTTGATGTGATTCTTAATGACCGCTTACCGGCCCCATTTGAACGGGCGATCCATGAAGTTGACTTCGCTTTTTTCCGGGATTATGCCAAAGGAACACACGCGGTTGACACCGTGCGCCCGGAACGAGTCGTACAGTTCCTCGTTTGCCTTCATACGCAGCGGATTAAGGAATGAATATCTGCCCATGAACAGGTTTGCTTTGAAATACTCCCAACTGAGGTTTGCCTTTCCCACATTGAAGCGCTGCTCGTCCGTTCCCTCGGCAGCCAGCGCTTTTTTCCATAGGTTGTCAAGTTTTGCGGCAGTCAGCGGCGGGTAGAATCCGGACTGGTAATGCCAGTCGAAGTCGAATGCGTGGGCGGTCGCACGGATCTGCGCGGTTTGGATATCGAGGATCTGCCGAAGATAAGGCGCCGCCTCCTCGCCGTAAAAGGCTGCGAGGAATTCGTTCATGCAGTGCGAAACATTGCAGTCAACATCCCACTGCACCCTGCACAGCAGATAGTTGCGCAGCTCATTGAACGCTGCCTCATGGCCGTCGCCGCAATTATAAATATACCCCGTGATGCCGATATCGTGCATATAGCGCATGGTGGACTGCAGCGTGCCCAGATTGGAAAAGAACTGTGCCGTGTTGAGAAAGTTGATGGTGTAGTCGTAGATATATGTCGTATCGGCAACCTTCGTCCAGATTTTGAAATCCTCCGCGATCGTTGCTTTCTGCGGTATGTGGAGATTGTCGAATGTTTCCTGCCCGTCGACCGCGCCGCATTCTGTGAGAGGATGGCTGCGGCACGCCTTGTGCAGCCCGCACAGTACCGGCGCGACGTTAGCGCGGCAGCGCAGGGACAGATCGGTCGGCGGTCGGTCGGTTTCGTTATAGGCATAAAACGTGAACATGAAATCGGGGTAATCTTCATCCAGTGCGTCGGCAAGGGCGTTGGTGAACAGGATGGTCGGCGCGCAGACGCTGCCGTAGCGCGCATAGGTCGCTTCACACAGGGTGCAACGGCAATAATTGGTGTTGTCTTTTTGACCGACATGTAGATACTTTGCGCCGCGCCGGTCGGCGGCGATGGAGGCACGCGCATTTTCAACGGCGATGGTCAGCACATCCGGATTCGACAGACAGATATGATCGGTCGAGCGGCTGCCGTCCTCCTGCTCGGCAAAATATTCTGGATGCTCGCTGAAAAGATTGTCAGGTATCAGCTTATCCAGCGTCACATCCCACAGCACGTAGGTCAGCGCGCCGCCGTAATCCTCGGCGGTTTTCCAAAACGATACATTCATTTTGCTGCGCGCGCGGTAGGCATCACTTGTGCCGGCGCAGTCATTACGCCGGATGGAGAACGAGGGCTTGACCGAATAGTCGAGATGCGCATCAACAATAAAATCGGGGCTTTTGGGCGTGACCTCCAGCGTAGGCGTGAACCAGCGAACGCCGGCATAGTCTTCCAGCAGCGTATACACGCCGTAGAGCGTGCCGCGGCTGCCCGTGCCGCGCACGTGCAATGTGCTACCCTCAACGAACAGGCGGAAGCTCTCTTCATCGTGGATTGAAAATCCGACTTCCGCCGTCTGCACGCCGGTCGGCTCGACTTCCAATGAGATAACGGGAGCGCCTGTCGCTGTGTCGGCGGTTAAGATTGGCAGCGTCACACCGCAGCATTTTTCCACATATGTCTGTAGCTCCTGCGCCGCGGTGGTCAAACAGGAGTCCGCATCTTCAGACAGTGAAATGGAATACAGTGAGCATCCGTTTTGCACGATATAGAGCGGTTCGTCTATCTGCGGCGGGACATAGGGCGTGCCGCCGTAATCCACTTTTGTATCCACCGGCAGTAACCCGGCGGCAAATAAAATCACCTGAAACAGCGCAAATATACCTTTTATTATTTTCATAGCGGTTACAACTCCTTTTCCACTGCCGATTATAGCATATCTGATGCTATCCTGCAACAGCGTGAGGTTAAAAGCAAATAATAAAAGAAAAAATTCAGTGACTTTTAATTGACAGTTTTTTTATTCATTTTCCCATTGAATAATACTGAAAAAAAATGTATACTGACACGTATAAACTCTTGATTATGGAGGATACCTTATGAGTTATGTAAAGATGACTGAATATGACAGTTCATCCGAAGCCGTTCGCAGAGAATATGACGACCAGATTGCAAAACACGGCAGAATAACAAATATGAAGCGTACGCTTTTGCACAATGTTCCGTCATTCAAAGCGTATATGGAATGGTATACGCTTTATGACGAACTTGTTCCGGTTTTGGGTGAGCGCGCGCTGTCAATTTTTTCTTATGCGATTTCAACAGGCAATGAATGCCTCGTGTGCGGCTCATTCTTCACCAAAATTCTTAAAGACAGCGGTGAGAATGTTGAATGCCTTTCGCTGGACGAAAAAGAGCAGTTGTTTTTTGACCTCGGCATTGCGATTTCAAATGACCCTCATAATATTCCGCAGGAAATTTATGACGGCTTAAAGAAGAATTTCACGGATGAACAAATCGTCACGATTATCGCATTCGCCGGTATAATGTATGCTACAAATCTGTTTAACACAGTAATGAAAGTTGACCTTGATGAGGTTCTTTATGAATACAGAATTGATAAAAAAGAGGAATAATAAAATGGGAAATTTTGACGGTAAAGTAGCATTTATAACAGGTGCGGCGCACGGTCAGGGAAGGGCGACAGCTCTCGCTCTTGCCAAAGAAGGTGCGGCAATCGCGGCGTTTGATGTCGCTGTAAAAATTGAATATCCTTCCTACGCTTACGGCACAAGCGACGAGCTTAAAAGCCTGAAAAGTGAGATCGAGGCTCTCGGTCAGAAGTGCGAAATTTTTTCCGGTGATGTCAGGGATGACGAAGCCGTCACACGGGCGGTTGAGGGTACAATCAAGGCCTTCGGTCAGATTGATATTCTTTTCAACAATGCCGGTATTTGCGCCTATGCTTTCACTCACGAGATGACAGACACTGAGTGGGACGCGATGATTGACATTAACCTGAAAGGCCCTTTCATTGTTACGCGCCGTGTTGTTAAATATATGATGGAGAAAAAGAGCGGGGTTATTATTAACAACTCTTCGGTTATGGGGCTTCGCGGCGGGAGAAGACTTGCCCACTACACTGCTTCAAAGTGGGGACTTACGGGTTTGACAAAAGCTTGGGCAATCGAGTTTGCGCCCTATAACATACGCGTTGTCAGTATTCACCCGACGGGTGTCAATACACCTATGAACGACGGCCTCGCCGCAATGGAAGGCAAAACCCCTCAGGAGATTGCCGAAGCGAGCGCGGGCAACCTTTTACCCGTTCCATGGATTGAGCCTGAAGATACGGCTGAACTTGTGCTTTACCTTGCCAGTGACAAGGCCCGTTACGCTACCGGTTCACAGTTTGTTCTTGATGCGGGGCTTCTGAGCGTGTAATTATTCGGCGGTAAGGTTTGACGCTAATATCAGACAACATAATATTGATTAGGGAAGATTATATTTGTGATTTCAGCTGTTTTTTGGGGACTGGAAGCGGTCTTTTCAACACTGTTTATAATTGACGGGCGAAAAATAATAACTTGCAAAACCCTGTGCTATAAAATGATTGCATCATTTTTGTTTGTTGCTTACGCCTTTTATCGGTTAATGCAGTCACCGGCAAATGTTCAATACAGCCGATTGATTTTGATTGCTTTGCTTTTCTCTTTTATCGGCGATTTCTTCTTAGGATATGCTTCGGTGAAAGAAAAAAATGCAACCCGGTTGGGTATTATCGGCGGAGCGGCGTTTTTTCTCACACATGTTTTTCTTTTGTATTCTTACTTTTCGGTTAACAATGTGTGGAATAAAGCAACATTCTGGATTATATTCGCGGTGAATTTGTCGGTTCTGGGCGGCTTGCTGCCGGTTCTGAAGGTAAAATTCGGCAGGCTTCTGCCGCTTGTAGTGGTTTACATTTCGGCAATATCTCTTATGACCGCTACCGCGATGTATATTTCATTAGCCTTGGGACAGATTCCGCTTTTGCTGACACTGGGACTTGGCGCAATACTTTTTGAAGTGTCCGATTTTACACTGAGTTTAAAGATTTTTTCGTCAGAGCGTTTTGACAATTTTGCTGTAAGAGTTATCTATGCTTCGGCATATTTCATGGCGCAAATGCTTATAGGAACCTCGGTTTTATTTATGTCATAACCTGAATCAACTGATATAGAAAGCGAGTGGTTGGCATAAAAAAAGTGAATAATACAGTTGTTTCGGTGATGTGTGTTTTATTTCTCATTTTTTCGCTCAGCTCATGCAATGCGGAAAAATTAATTGAAGAAGAAACCACCGCGGCTGTGACAATGCAGACAACCGCTGCCGAAACTACAACAGTTGAAACCACAACGGTAAAACCGACTGAAAGAACAGATATACCGGTCACGGTTCTTTTGCCCGGTGACAAAACACAGACGCTTGACAACGGGTTCAAAGTTGTCCGTTTTAGTGGCGACGACGCTTTGGATAATTTCATTGAAGGCGGGGGAGCAAAGTCAAACGATGAATTGATGGAGTTCCTTATAAAATGCGTTCTTTACGGCAAGGCAGGCATCAAGCTTGGACTTCTCGGCGCATCGTGCAGCACTTTAAGCGTTAAGGGCGAAAACTCTATGCAGTATTTCGGCAGGAATTTTGACTGGAAAAAATGTAACGGCCTTATCATTGTTAATGAGCCGAAATACGGGTACAAATCCGTCTCAACCGTCAATTCCGATTTTATGGACGGCGCCGATTATGAATTGACCGATGAAGTCAGACGGTTTGTCGGGCTTTACTGTCCGCTTGACGGTATGAACGAAAAGGGCGTTTGCATTTCGGTTAACATGATAACAAGCGTAAAGACCATTGAGCAAAACACCTCAAAGCCCGATTTAACAACAACATCCGCTATCCGGTTGATTCTTGACAGGACGTCGAGCGCAAAAGAGGCGGTTGAGATTCTCAAAGGCTATGATATGCACGCTTCTTTCGGCTATATGGTGCATTTTGCAGTTTGCGATTCTACCGGGTACAGCGTTGCCGTTGAGTATGCCGATAATGAAATGATTGTCACCGAAACTCCTGTTTTGACAAATTTTTATGTTGCTCCCGGCCTTTTCGGTACCGGTTCCAAGTCTTCGATTAAACGCTATGATATTCTTTGCGATTTGCTCGGGAAAAAGGATGTTATGAGCTTCAGTGATGTTCTCAGCGCTATGAAAAGCGTCGGTAAAAGCAATTTTGATGACCCGGTGTACAACAGCACCGAGTGGACGGTGATTTTTAATCAGACAACCAAAACCGCGTCGTATTTTCACCGTGAAAACTTTGACAGATGCTGGCAAATTGAACTTTAAAAACCATCGCCGCACAGCTTTTAATATCCGGGCTGTGCGGCGATATTGATATTAAATAATATGTTTAAGAGACAAAAACTCAGGCTTGATTTAACGGCGGAATAAATCCCTGAGGGAACAGTTTGCGTACCATATCGATCAGTATTAGTATCGGTTTCAAAAGAATATACAGCGGCGAATATCTGCCTTGCCTGGCTTTGAGCCCGGTTATTCCCGTGGCCGTTATAACAGAGCGGTCAACAGTTTCAACATTTTTGACGGAATAAAAATATCCGTATGTTGTTACTTCGTATTCCTCCGTAATGTCATAGGCGTTATGATAATTTCTGTTATATACGGCAGCGCCGTCAATTTCGATTTTGGTTACGTCATTTCTGTTGGCAATAAAGTGATATTCGTCTTCTGTGCCGGATGAATGAGTTGCAAATGCGTTATAAATCTCAAGCTTATCATTTCTGAATTTGAAGTTCAGTTCAAATGTCTCGCTTTTAACATCTCCGGTATATATATCCGGATAACCTGTCATGATAACGGTATATTTGCCGCTTTCGGGATATTTCAGCTTTTCTTCTCCGGTTTCACTTTCAAAAAGCCACATTCCCGCGCTGACAAATCTGCCTTTTGGTATGTATTTGATTGTATTTGTCATTACTTCTTTGCCGTTAGAGTTGATAAGCGAAAAGGCAACATCACGCATACTTCTTAAAAGATAAATGTTTTCTTTATTAATCCGGTCGCCGGCGCTCTGCTTTGCGAATGAGCCGTGAAAGCCCATAAAGGGTATGCTTAAAGGCGTTTCTTTCCCGGTTGAGTCACTCAGATATACGAAGCCTTCAAGGTAAAAACCATTTTTAAAAATTTCGCTTTGCTTTGCGATTTCTTTACTGTCCGGCGTTATGACTGCTTTTATTTCCTTTTCTTCCCCTGCGCTTAAAGTTATTCCGCCTTCAGGGAAAGAAGTGGTGAATGTGAAACGGACATTGTCCGAAAGGCCTGTCACTTCACTGACACTTTCAGGCAGAAATCTGAAATGACCAACATTATCTTTAAGAACAGAAAAATTCAATGTGTCATAAGTGATTGAATTTGATGAAATGTTTTTGGCGGTGAAAGAAAACTCTATTCTATCATCTATACCGTCACCGAGGTTCAGACTGCAATCGCCGCCGGGACCTGAGAGAACGGCATTTGTGTTGACAGCGTTTTCCAGGTTAACAATACCCGCTCCCTGAACGCGCGGTGAGCGTGGCAGCTCGGTTTTGTCCGACGGTACTGCGGTTGATTTGATAATGTTTTTCAGAAATTGGACTTTTTCCGTGCCCGGTATATCCGGGCGGTTTTTATTTATGTATTGATTAATCAGAACGGCGCTGCCGCACATCATCGGCGATGACATCGACGTGCCTGATAACGAGTCATAGTTACCGTCGTTTACGCATGAATAAATGTCTTCGCCCGGTGCCGTAATGTCAACTCCGGTTTCAAGAAAGCTTGTTACGCAAAATGACGAAAATGTTGATATTCCGTCTTTGCCGCATGACCCTACGGTTATCGCGCTGCGGCAACTGCCGGGTATTCCCGTGGTACTGTTGTCAATTTCCTCCGGATTTGAAGAAAAAACAGAACTGTTTCCCGCAGCGGCGCATACAATAATCCCGTTTTCCGCAGCGTTGGTTATTGCCCTGTCAATAAGTTTGCCGGCGGGATGTGACGGCGAATAATAATCAAAACCCAGGCTCATGTTGATGGCGTCTGCGTCGAGCATTGCCGCGTCGTCAATGGCGGCAAGAATGTTGTCCAATGATGTCTTTTCCGTCCCGGACGAACTGACGCTCATCAGTATCAGCTGAGCTTCGGGGGCAACCCCTTGAAATTCATCACAATTGCCTGCAATTATGCCGGCGACGTGTGTACCATGACCGGAGTATTCACCTTTGTAGCCGGAGGAGAGGCTGCTGCTGTTTGTGTAGTAGTTATATGCGAATGGTATTTTATCGCTGATGTAGCAGCTATCGGCTGAGGCAACACGGGCGTTAAGTGAGCCGCTTTGTATTATACTATCAATATCATTTTTGCTCAGTTTCGGATTTTGAACAGTTTTTGAGGTGAAAGCTTCAATGTCCGTATCAAAATCGGTGTCTATAACGGCGACTGTCAAGCCTTCGCCGTCAAAACCTTTTGAATGAAGAGATGACAGACCAATGTCCGAATAACCGTTTTGCTTTGACTCTTCATTTGTACTGGATGCACTGCTTTTTAAAATCACTTCGCCGCATTCA
>JAILFM010000111.1 GCA_024697575.1 Clostridiales bacterium | reverse complement strand
TAACAGCAATGAGGCGATACCGGTCATTGCCCCCATTCTTGTCGCTTACGGAATTTGCACACCGTTATTTGCGATTTCAACTCCGATTACCAACATGCTTCAGGCTGTCGGCAGAGCGGATATTCCGATGAAAACAGTCGGGGCAGCCGCCGTGTGTAAAATTTTGTGCAATTTTATACTTGTCGGAATTCCCGGGCTGAATATTTACGGCGCCGTAATCGGGACAATCTTGTTCTATGTTATTATTGTTTCTGTCAATTTGACAATGCTTGTCAGAGTGTCAAAGGTGCGTATCAACATCGCTTCCGTGTTTGTTAAGCCTTTAATTGCCGCCCTGGTTTGCGGTTTGACGGCATTCGCCTGTCACGGAGCCGTTGCAAAACTCTTCCCGGGGGATACAACCGTGTCAATCGTCAATTCCGACACAATCGGCACTTTGATTGCCGTTGTTCTGGCGGCATTTACATATATTGCAACCCTTCTTCTTATCAAGGGTGTTGTCGCTGATGATATATCCGGTCTGCCGGGCGGTGAAAAAGCTGTCTCTCTTTTGTCAAAGTGGCAACTGATTGATTGAGATTTCGCTTTATGTTTATAAAAAACTACCTTTTCGCTTCATTCGGAATAACCGCCCTTAGCGAGAAAAGAATTGCCGACAGTCCCGGTTTTTCGCCCTTTTTAAGTGACAAAATCCAAAAAACAGCGATAAATGTTCAATTTGAAATATTGCCGCAAATATGCGGTGAGGTTATCAGAAAAGAACTGAGAAAGGAACTTGTTGCTGTAAACGGATTAAAACGTCTTTTTACTTTTTTTCAAAGCGGCAGCGGTGTAAGTGACACCCCTTGTGCCTGTTTTGAATGGGGCGCGGGTAAAAATACCCTTTATGTGTCGGGCGCAGTGAATTTTGACGATAATTTCTTTTTTGACGCAGTCGACGCGCTGTCTTTGTTAACGCTCAGCGGCGCAGGACTGCTTCATTGTTCTTTTGTGAATTATTCCGGGCACGCGGTTTTGTTCGCCGGTGATAAACAGGCGGGCAAGTCAACCTCAGCCTCATTATGGGAAACATACGCCGTGGCAAAAACAGTGAACGGCGACCGCGCGGCAATACGAATAGAAAACGGAATACCTGTGGCGTATTCAACACCATATTGCGGTTCGTCAGATATCACATTCAATTTTTCTTTACCGCTTGCGGCGATAGCACTGCCGCAAAAATCCGCTTTCGACCTTGCAGTTAAAATCAGCAAAACAGAAGCGTTTCTGGCATTGTTCAATTTATTCACATTTAACGCCGAAGACGAAACGCAAACGGGTATCATAACGGATATACTTGCCGGAATTTGTGAAAGTGTGCCGGTCTTCAGCCTCAACTGTACAAAAAGCGAAGGGCAGGTAGTCGCTTTGAAAAGAGCGATAGATGAATTTTATGGGCTATAACACAGACAGAGAAAACGGATATTTTCAATATCTTCATAATAAATCCTGCTCTTCAGGCATTCCTTTTTCCGGTACATTTGAGCTTACGTCAAGGTGTAATTTTAACTGTTCCATGTGTTATGTTCATTCAGCCGGTTGTTCAAAAGAATATCTCTCAGCAGATGACTGGAAGAATATAGCCGGAAAAGCCGCGGAACACGGCATGCTTGAGTTACTTTTGACCGGCGGAGAACCTCTGATAAGGGATGATTTTGATAAGATTTATCTTTCGCTTATCGAAATGGGTCTTGTTATCAGCCTTAACACAAACGCGTCGCTTCTGACCGAAGAAAAGAAGAAACTGCTTGCGGAATACCCACCCGCAAGGATGAATATTTCACTTTACGGCGCAGATAACAAAACCTACGAAAATATGTGTGGTGTTCCTGCATTTGATACGGTATCTGAAAATATTATCTGGCTAAAGAACGAGGGAATACCGGTTAAAATCAACAGTACTGTTACCTCAAAAAACTGCCGGGACATAGAAAAAACGATTGATTTTGCCAAAAAAATTGACGTTCCGATTAAAAACACTACATATATTTTCCCGCGTTCAAGAGAATATCACTCGGATAAGAACTATTTTGACGCTCTTTTGACCGCGAAGGAAAGCGCTCAGTGCCGTATGCGGTTTTTAGAGTATTCAAAAACGCGCGGTGAGTTTTATGACCTTTGCCGCAGGATGACGTCGGGAATTGAAACTGAAAACGTTCATGCCTGCAGTGAAGACGGCTTGATGAAGTGCCGCGCCGGCAAAGATTCGTTCTGGATTGATTTTTCGGGCAAAATGAGTTTTTGCGGTCTTGTACCGGGTAAGTTTGATGTTCTTTCGCTCGGATTTGAAAAATGCTGGGAGAGTGTTAAAAACCAATGCCGGGCAATCCGTCTGCCTTCTGAGTGCGATTCTTGCCCGGATAAATCATTTTGCGGTGTTTGCGCGGCGTCATGTTTTTGCGAAAAAGGCGTGTTTGACAAAGTGCCGGACTATATGTGCGAAATGACGAAGACGATGAAGAAAATTGCCTGTGATTATTCAATAATGAGTGAGGGTGACGGTATTGTTTAAGCTGAAAAAAACAGTTGTCGTCAGAAAAATCGGCGACGATTATATTTTGGTCCCTGTCGGCAAAAGTTCAAAAGATTACAAAGGCGTTTTTTCCCTTACACCCGTTGCCGCGCTTATTATTGATATGCTTAATATTGGGGCGCAAAAAGAGGAACTTGTGAATTCCGTTACAAATGAGTTTGATATTGACGAAACAACCGCTCTGAAAGATGTTGAAATCTTTCTGGAGCGGCTGAGTGAAATTGATTTAATATAGGAAACAATTCGATCATTCTTGACCGTAATAGACATACGCATCTTTAAGCTGATAATACTCTTTAGACCCTTCGTAGTAAATGTCAAATATTCCCGTAACAGTTATTCCCGTGCCCACCGGAGGATAATCGTCCGGATATTTCAGTTCTTTGACAGGCAAAAATTCAAGACCCTGGGAGCAGCAGGCGGTGGCGTCGGAAATAATGCACGCGTAATAGTTCCTTGCTTCGGTTTCATATACCGTATAAGTGCCTGACATCTTGACGCTCTTTCCTGAATACTCTTTAGGATTTGTGACCATATCGGACACACGGGCATAAACCATACTTGAGTTCAGGGTTGTCAGGTCAACATCAAACTTGCTGCCGTCCGGAATTTTATTTGAAAAAAGACTGAGCTTTTCGACATAAGCATCGGATTTAACTGCCGGCGCCGTTGAAGGCTGTGCTGCGGCGGATGAAAGAACATCGTTTACGGTTTTTCCGCCTTGTGCGGTTATATTTTTGGATTTATCCGTATTGCCGCAGGATGTGAGTGACAAAATAATAAGCAAAAAAAATACTGCACGGATTGTTTTTTTCATTTTCTACCTCCCGAAAAACCGCCGATAGCGGCAAATATGACAAATGCGATTATATCGGCAGCCACAATAGTGGAGCCTACGGGTGTGCCGGCAATAACCGAAACAATAATTCCCGCAGCGGTGCAAAATACAGAAAGAACCGCCGAACAAATTGTTACGGATTTGAAGTTTTTAAAAACTCTCATCGCACTCAGAGCGGGGAAAATCACCAAGGCGGAAATAAGCAGCGAACCCACAAGGTTCATTGCCAACACAATAATCACCGCAATGATTACGGCAATCATCAGGTTATAAACGCCGGTTTTAACACCTGTAGCCAGGGCAAAGTTCTCATCAAATGTAACAGCAAAAATCTTATTATAAAAGAATACAAAAGCGGCAATAACAAGAGCGGAGAGCACAATGCAGAGTGTGACCTCTGTTTTTTTTAATGTCAGAATCGAAGTGGAGCCAAACAGCGTTGTGCAGACATCGCCTGAAAGATTGCTTGATTTTGCAAAAATATTCATCAGCAGATAGCCTATAGCCAAAGCTCCGACTGAAATCATGGCAACTGCGGCGTCGCCTTTTATTTTTGCATTTGAGCCCGTTCTGAGCAGAAGAATGGCGCTGATTATAGTTATCACAAGAACAAGCGGCATATTATTCGTCAGTTTCAAAACAGCGGCTATTGCCATTGCTCCGAAGGCAACATGGGAAAGCCCGTCCCCTATGAAAGAAAACCGCTTAAGCACAAGCGTTACCCCGAGAAGTGAGGAACACAGCGCGATGAGAACCCCTACAATCAAAGCATAGCGTACAAAAGGGTATTGAAAATAAGCAAGTTTTTCAATAATCATTTCAGCTTTCGCAGCCTCCTTTCTTATCAGTGAAAAAGCCGGAGGCGGTTTTGTATTCATTGGCAGGACCGAAAAACACTGTTTTGCCTATATGCAGTATTTTGTTGGCGTATTTCAGCGCAGCGTCAATATCATGTGAAATCATTATTACCGTGATTTTATCAACTTTATTAAGGCTTTCGATTAGTGAATACATTTGTGCTGTGACATTTGGGTCAAGTCCTGCAACGGGTTCATCCAGCAAGATCATCTTTTTTGCAGCGCACAGTGCTCTTGCAAGAAGCACTCTTTGCTGCTGACCGCCCGAAAGCTCGCGATAACACCGCTTTTCAAGCGGTGTTATCGCCATTTTTTCCAAATTCAGACGGGCAAGGTTTTTATTTTCTTTTGAATAGAAGGGTTTAATCCCTCTTTCCCCCTGGCAACCGGAGAGTACAATTTCCCAAACCGATGCCGGGAAATCCCTTTGAATATCTGTCTGCTGCGGCAGATACCCTATTTCATTAATCTTTAAACCGCCATCCGTAAGGATTTTGCCGCTCAAAGGGGGCTGAAGACCGAGAATTGTTTTCATCAAAGTGCTTTTACCTGAGCCGTTTTCTCCGACTATGCAAAGATAATCGCCGGGCTCAACATCAAAATTCAGCCCGGATAGAATTGTGTTTCCCTCGTATCCGAGAGACAGATTCTGACAGGTAAGCAGCGCCATTTATTTCACCTCTTAAGTGTTTCCGAATAATTGTTGAACCGCTGTTCTGAACTGTTATTTCATTGCTTCTTTCAAAACTTCAAGATTTTTTTCCATTACAGAAAGATAAGTCACGCCTTTGTTAATATCCGCCGATGTTGTTGACTGCATGGAATCAAGAGTCAGAATCTGCTGATTTTTTGATTGGCTTGTATCTTTTATCGCCTGAGCGATGCTGCCGTCTGAACTCTCTGTCTGCATAATCGAGTTGAGCTTAAATTCATCAAGCTTTTTTGCAAGGAACACTATTGTTTCAAAGTCAGCTTCGCTTTCAGCCGAGCAGCCGACAAAAGCGGCATAATAGTCAAGCCCGTAATCGTCTGTAAGGTAGCGGAACGGGAAACGGTCGCCGAATACGAGTGTTTTGACTTTTGCGCTGTTAACCGCATTCTCATACATAGCGTCAAGGCTTTTGAGCTTTTCTGTATATGCCGCAGTGTTGGTCCTGTATATTCCCGCATTTCCGGGGTCAATTTCACATATTTTTTCGCTTATTACTCCGCACAGTGTGCAGGCGTTTTTGAGTGATAGCCAAACATGTTCGTCATATTCTGTTTCTTCCTCTTCGCCCGATTCATCTTCTTCATCTTCGGCCTGCATTCCTTCTTTAACTTCTTCGGCTTTAATGACATCGCCGAGCTCATCAAGCAGGTTTATTGTCAACATACTCGGATTTTGCCGGTTTGACAAAGCGTCTTCAACCCAATCGTCGGATTCCCCCCCGACATATATGAATAAATCACATTTGACAATTTTGACCAAATCATCGGCAGTCGGCTGATAGCTGTGAAGGTCAACGCCGTTGTTAAGCAGCAGTGTGATTTCGGCATTTTCAGATTTTTCGCCGAGGATCTGCTTAACCCAGTCATACTCAGGGAAAATTGTGGTTACTATCTTCATTCTTTCTGCAGAACCGGCGACCTCTTTGTCATCCGGTTTATTCATTGTGCAGGCTGCAAAGCAACCGACAGTTATTAAAGTGCATATTACTATCGCAAATATTTTTTTCATTAGTTTAAAAACCTCCGAATTATTATTAAAAAGGGTGCAAAAATGCAAGGAGCGGGCAAACACCACAAGACCCTCGAAAGGGCCGCTCCTTGCAGATTAAAGCTATATTTAATTCAGAAGTCTTACCTTAAGCAAAACGGGCGATTTTATACCCGAAAAAACAGTGCATATTGTAACTGAAGAGCAAATACCGGATAATAGAACTGCAACCGTAACCGTCGCGGTGAATGCGGCAGTCAAAGTCCTTATGTTATTGATGCATGCCGTTATTGAACAGCATATTTCACAGTTCTCGCCGGTACACTCATGGTCGGATTCAGCCGCAACGAAAGAAACAGAGGAAATCAGCGCAAAAGCAACCATAACCGCAATCGCAATTACTGCGATTTTTTTCAGCCTTGACATGAAATTCCTCCTTTCGCCGGGCTGTGACTGTTTTATCAACAGCTCCTCCAAAATCCGGACTCATTCTACAATGTTTCTTTTGAAAAATCAACTGCTTTTTGTTTGTTGTTTGTTACTGCCCCGGGTGAGGGTACATTATCTTATCCTCGCTCGGAGAATTCCAATTAAGAAAATTATTGCGTTTTGAATAGGAGCATTTCATGCCGAAAATCGTGTCCGTTTCAAATGCCGGCACATAAAGCTGCTTCCGGCTGAAATACGGCTCGTGTTTAAGAGTGATTGTACCGCCGTCCGTCAACACTTCTTTTTTACCGGCGGTGAAGGTTGCTCTGTGTCCGTACGCTTCGATTTTAAGAAAATTGTCGCCTTTTTCCACCTTTGCGCCTACGCCCTGCATTATTGCGCCGAGCGGAGCGTACCAAACCCCGTCTTTCTCTTCCCCGTAGCATTCTCTTGTTGCCATTTCAAGCATTCTGCCTTTAAAGCAGAATTTTGTAAAGTCATAAACCGGCGCGAGCGAAGGGGGATAAATTGTGTCGCTCTCTTTATCAATTTCAAATTTATCTGCAACCCTGCCGTCACGCATATACGCTGTGGCGGTTAATTTTTTGCCGTCAATTTCAAATATGCTGTAAAGACCCTGCTTTTCCTCCTGCGGGTAAAAACAGCTGTGCCAGACCTTCTGGGCGTTGGAGTGATATATATTGCCGCCTGCGTTGCCCGCAATATAGTGAACAACACCCTGTGACGGTCTGTCAAAAAGCTCATCGTTGACGGTAGGGAAGGTTCTTGCAAATGAATGCTCATGCCCCTCAATCAGAATATCCGGTCTGCCTTCTTCAATCGGCTTTCTCAGCCACGGATATCCGTCGTCATTCTGCCCTTCCGGCATTACAGGATAAATCGGGAAGTGATATGTAGCGATTTTCCATTCCTTTTCACTTGAATGAATATCGTTAAACGCCCATTCGCTTACTTTTTCCGGAGCATTGATACCCATAACCGTGAAGTGAGAGTTGCCGTAGTCAAAGGAATAGTTCTCTGTCTTGTAACCCTCCGGTCCGTTTTGAGGGAAAGCGCCTTCAAACTGAAAATCGAAAAAATCCGCGTGCTCAAGATAGAATTTACCTGTGGGCTCGGGAAAGTATGTGATGTGACCGCGGTTATCGTGGTTGCCGGTTGTCATCATAAAGGGAATTTCTTCAATGATGCCTTTAAGCCCTTCGAACATGCCGTTCCACTGAAGGTCGTTTTCACCGTCGTTGCAGTTGTCACCGCCGGTCAGTATGAACTCAATGCCGGGGTGCTTGTTAAGCGCGTCTTTGATAAGGGAGCCTATATGAGAATAATCGGGCAGGTGAAGAGGGTCGCCGCTTTGATGGTCGGTTATAACCATGAATTTGAATTTATCTGTATTTTCTTTTTGAGTGCGGAAAGTAAAAAAAGCGCTTCTGTTTTTTTCATCACCGACGGAATATTCATACTCTGTTCCGGGTGAAAGAAAGTCAAAATTGACATAGTGATAGGTGCTCCGGTCAATATCGGTGGCTTTAAGCCGGCTGACGGCTGTGACCTTTTTTTCGCTGTTGCCGCTTTTTTCTCTTATGACAGCGTATCCGTTTTTTGTGTTTTCATCCGTTCGCCATGAGACTGCCATCTGAGTTTTGCTGTCACCGCAAAATGAGAGCAAAATGTGATCGGGCATCTTTCCAGAGCCTCTTTCCGGTTTGTAAAAACAACCGTTTTTATCAATCATAAACAGTTTCATACCTTTCGCTCAAAAATTCGGTTTTGTATTTGCCGTTTGACGCGTCTGTCAGAAGATCGTTAAATCTTTTCATACTGTTTTTTCTCAAGTGAAAAACGGCAGTGACCTTATCCGCAAAGTCGACTGAATCGGTTTTGCCCCCGTTTTCCGGTATCAGGGAAGACAGTTTGCCGTAAAAATCATAGTCACAGGTTATTTTTAACACCGCGCATATGTCCCTTGTGATGATTCCCGCTTTCTCAGTCGCTATAGCGGCGGAGTGTGAATATGCTCTCACCAGGCCGCCTGCGCCCAGCATTATCCCGCCGAAATACCTTGTGACGACAACGCAGCAGTCCGTAACACCGTTTTTTCTCAGCACATCCAGAGCCGGGATACCTGCGGTTCCCTGCGGTTCACCGTCGTCACTGAATCTTTCAACACAGTTTTCTCTAAGAATATACGCATAGACATTGTGAGTAGCGTCCCAGTGTTTTTTTGAAATATCATTGATAAAATCCAGCGCCTCCTGCTGTGAAGTGACGGGGCGAATGTTAGAAATAAATCTTGATTTTTTGACGATGTATTCTTCCCTTGCCTCTTTTTCAATAGTTTTATACGCACTCAACATATTTTTCTCCGCCGGAATAATATATGTACATAATGATTTTATCACAATAAAATGTTATTTCAAGGGTAAAAACAAGAGTAAAACGCTTGAAGTTTCTATTATATTTGGTTATAATACACTATATATGCGCGCCGGCGCGCATTGATATCAACTATTTTTTTACGGAATTTAATTATGAGATATTTCAGGATAGCGGTAACTTTCATATTTATTGTCACCTGCGTTCTTTTCGGCGTTTACTATGTCAAGGTTCATGTTACCGTTGATAAAACATATCCCGTTATTGAAATGGATAGTGATGAAATAACGGTTTCCATAAGCGAGGGAGATTCCGCTTTGCTCAAGGGTGTTACTGCGACGGACGGTAAGGACGGCGACATTACCGACAAAATTGTTGTTGTTTCTGTTTCTCCGTTTATTGAGCCCGGCAAAAGTACAGTCAGTTATTCTGTCTGTGACAGTGACAAGCATGTTGTTTCCGCATCCAGAACAGTTGTTTATTCCGGCTACAAAAAGCCGAAGTTCTCCCTTTCAATGCCTCTTGTTTTTTCGCCTGAAGAGGGTATTTCTCTTAAAGGCGCTGTCGGCGCATATGATGTGCTTGACGGTGACATTTCATCAAATGTCATTATGACCGTTCCCGATTATCAAAACGGGCAGACAGGCATTTTCACCGTTCATGCGGAGGCTTTTAACTCAAAAGGGGATTCTGTTACTTGTGATTTGCCGCTTGTTGTCGAAAAAGCCGACCCTTCTTCGCCGACAATAACGCTCAGCGATTATCTTGTCTATGTGAAATCCGGCTCTACCGTCAATCCATACAAATACATTGAGTCTGCCGAAAATATTTACGGTGAAGATCTTATGGATACCGTAACATACAAATCTCATAAGGTCAGTGATCAGGACGGTCTTTATAAGATTGACTATTATGTGACCGATGTTGACGGCTCGGTCGGGCACACGGTGCTTCTTATTTTACCGGAGAGTTAATATGGACAATAACGAAAAAGAAAATCAGCTTTTACCGTTTCATTTTGAATGGCACAGCGTTTTAAGAGATGTCATTCTCAATTTATGGTGCGTTGCGCTTTGCATGGTTATCGGATTTCTCGGAGTTTATATTGCTCAGAAAAGTGTTTACCAGCCTGTTTATGAGAGTAGCGCAATTATTTCTGTAACCGCACAGACCGGCAATAACAGTGTTTTTACAAACCTTTCACAGTCAAAACAGATGGCAGGTGTTCTTACAAGGGTCCTTGTTCAGCCCTCTGTCAGAATCAAGGCGGAGGAATATGCTGGCAGGGAGCTAAGCGGCACATTGACCGCGGAGCTTATCAGCGGCACAAACTTTGTCACCGTCAAAGCGGTTTCAAGCGACCCGGAACAGGCGTTCCTGCTTGTTAACAGCGTTATCAAGTCTTACCCGGAATATAAAGAACAGATGTTTGCCAACGGCGTTATCAAGGTTCTTGATTCCCCGGAGCTTCCTTCCGTCCCAACGGCGCGTATCAGTAACCGGTGGCGTTTAAGGGCGGCGGGTATAATGGCGATTTTTTCGCTTGCTTTAATTGTCCTTTTGTCGTTGTACCGCGATACAGTCAAGACAAAGAGGGATTTTGAAGAAAACATTGATTCTAATCTGCTTGGAATAATTCCGCATCAAAAAAAGTATTTTTCACTTTCGGAATATCTTAAAAGTAAAAAGAAAGGCGTGCTTATTGACAGCGGCCTTCACATCAGTCTTCAGTTTATCGAAAACTGCCGCCATATCGCCAACAGATTGAGGTTTGTCCGCTCACAGTCCGGCAATAAGGTGTTTGTTTTCACCAGCGTTATCGAAAATGAAGGCAAGTCGACCTGCGCGTCCAACATTGCTTTGTGTTTAGGCAATAACGGATACAAAGTGCTGATTATAGATTTGGACCTCAGACGCCCCGCTGTATACAAGCTTTTTGAAAAGGAGCCCGGTGAAATTACCGAGTTTGCCAAGGTTATTGCAGGTTCTCTGGATATTGAAGATTATCCGCTTACAGATACCAAAATGCCTAATGTCAAAATGGCTTTGAACACAATGAACCACAATGAAGTTCTCAGGTATGTTGAAAGAGACAATCTGAAAAGGATTTTTGATTACTACAAAAAGAAATTTGATTTTATTATTGTCGATGCCGCTCCGCTCGCGGCGGATTCGTCCGTTACCAATATTGCCGCCTGCGCTGATAAGACAGTATTTATTGTCAGAACTGACAGAGCGCAGGTCGCTTCGGTCAATGAAGCAATCAGGACCGTTGAACACACCGGCGGTGATATAGCGGGCTGCGTTCTCAATGACGTTTATCCCGAGTCCTCACTGTTCGGAGCTGTCAGTACCGGGAGCTACCGTTCAAGATACGGTTACGGCAAATACAATCATTACGGCAACTACGGAAAGTACGGCAGTTACGGTAAATACGGCAAATACGGTAAATACGGAAACTACGGAAAGTATGGCAATTACGGTAAGTACGGCAGTTACGGCAGATATCAGAACACTTATCTGAGAACCGGCGAACCGGAAGTCGAAGAACAGCCCGGGAATGAGGGCATTCCGGAACGGGAAAATACAGCTGACAGACCGGAAGCTATGCCGGTCAGGGAAATAGATTTTTCCGTCTATAACAAAAATGATTCGGAGGGCAGCGTTTGAACGGCAATAATGTAGAAAACGAAAAAATTATGCCCGATGAAGGTCAGGCTCAGATTGATATTTTTGAGATTCTGCGCGCTGTCATAAAATTCCGCTGGGTGTGCATTGCCGCATGCCTTGCCGGCGCGGTTTTGGCATTTATTTATTCTTACATCAGCTTTAAGCCGGTCTACAGGTCAACGGCAACCTTCACTGTCAGCACCGAAAACGATCAGACCATTACCGGCGCATCCTCGTATTCATTTTATTATAACAGACTCACTGCGGAGCAATTGACAGATACATTTCCCTACCTGCTGGGAACGCAGATGATGACGGATTCCATTAAGCAGGAGATGGGCGTTAATGTCATTTCTTCAAATCTGTCGATGATAGCCGTTGAGAAAACAAATATGTTTACTATTATCTCCGACGGTTCCGACCCGGTTCAGGTCTATAACACCTTGATTGCCGCTATTAAATGCTACCCTTCAATCGCAAGGTATGTTATCGGTAATATTGAGATTTCAATGATAACCGAGCCTCAGATTGCTTCAAAGCCTTATAACACAAGCTCTTTTAAAAAGTTGACGCTTATCGGAGCAGCGGCGGGTCTGGCTTTGGCCCTGGGCTACTGTGTTTTATATTCGATTTTCAGAAAGACAATCAGGACAAAAGCGGATGTCAAAAGGTATTTAAGAAGCGAAACGATCGGAACTACGCCGCTGGTTTATTTCAAAAAATATAAAGAGGAAATCGACACAAGGATTATCATCGACAACGAAAAGATTTCGCCGTCCTTCAAAGAAGAAATCAGGATATTGAGAAATACCGTTGTTGAAAAAGCAGGCAGTAAAAAAACATTTCTTGTTACCAGCACTGCTCCCGGCGAAGGTAAGACGACCGTGTGTGTCAACCTTGCGCTGTCTCTTGCCCAGTCCGGCAAAAGAATACTTGTTATTGACGGCGACCTTCGCAATCAGAGCATTTGCCGAAGCCTTGATATAGACACAGGCGACAAGGCGGGCTGCTTTATTCTCAAAACCCATCTGGATAATTTCAATGTGATGTGCTTTAATGTGAGAGGCGGGGACATCTGGGAATATCTTCAGGTTGAGAAAATCAGCGGTATGGTTAAGTCCGTTATTGATGACTATGATATGATTTTGATTGACACTCCGCCGTGCGGTCTTGTCAGCGACGCGACGATTTTTTCACAGGTTTGCGACGGCGCAATTTATGTTATTTTGCAGGATGTTATCAGGCTTTCAAGGGTATGCACCTCTTTTGAAAATCTTCTTGCAACGGATATACCGATTATCGGTTGCGTTATCAACGGGTTTTCCAGCGAAGTTTCAGGCAGTTACGGCAAGTATGGTTACGGAAAATACGGTTACGGCAAGTACGGCTATGGGAAATACGGTTACGGAAAATATGGATACGGAAAGTACGGATACGGCTACGGTTACGGCAGTCATTACGGTGAAAAAGACGCCGGTCAGAATAAATCAAAGAAAAGTTCTTCGCACGATAATTCAAAAAACTGAAACGGTGAAAACATGAGAAACAAGAAACCGGATATACGCACAAAAAATCAAATAAGACGGCTAACCAAAGTCAGCTGGTCCTTAATACCATATGATCTGCTGGTATTCTTGTTCAGCGCATGGTTTATTTTCGGCTTTTACAAGGGATATGCCTATACTGATAAAACCGTTGTTTTGCATTGTGTCACGGCATTTTTATGTTGCGCGGTTTCAAGACTTCTGTGGGGCATTTACAATCTTATCTGGCGTTACGGCGGCATTCAGGCTTATATGAGGCTGCTCGCCTCCGATGTGACGGCATTTTTGCTCTATTACATAATTCAGCACGAATTTTTTCCGATACCTATGCCTTACACAATTTCGTTCGTGGGCATAAACCTTCTCATCTGCCTTGCAATGCGAATGACTTACCGCTATTTTTATAAATGCGGCGGCAGGGACGACGCGCTGGGCAAAGTTATGCGCACTTCTTTCTGGATTCTCACCCGCCGCAAGCTTCCCGTTGAAGACAATGACAGAAAGGTCAGGGTGGGCATTATCGGCGCAGGGTCACTTGGTACATACCTTGCGGACGAGCTGATTTCAAACCGCAACGCATCATATTTACCCGTGTGCTTTATCGACACCGATAAAAACAAATATAACCGTGAGATCCATGATATTCCGGTTATTCCCGATGATGAGTCAACCGTCAAAAGGCTTGACAGCCTCAATGTTCAGGAACTTGTCATCGCTATTGAGAATATCACCGGCGAAGGCAAAAAAAGAATATATGAACAGTACAAAAGCTCGGGCTTTAAAGTCAAGGTTTACGACTATCCTGTTTTTGACAATGCCAAAAAGAAAAGAGCTCTTCGAGAAATTGACATTGAGGAACTGCTTTTCAGAAAACCTGTCAATGTTGTCAATGAAAAGACCTATTCATATTACAGCGGCAAGGTAGTTCTCATAACAGGCGGCGGCGGTTCAATCGGCAGCGAACTTTGCCGCCAGATTGCGAAAATGAGACCCGGGCACCTCATTATTCTTGATATTTGCGAAAACGGAGCTTATGATGTTCAGCAGGAGCTGAAGATACTTTACGGCAACAGTCTCAATGTCAGCATAGAAATAGCTTCAATCTGCAACAGGAACAGGCTTGAAAAGGTGTTTAGCGAGTATCATCCGGATATTGTTATTAACGCTGCCGCTCATAAGCATGTGCCTTTGATGGAAAAGAACTGTGTTGAAGCTGTTGAGAATAATGTTTTCGGCACTCTTAACACCGTTGAGCTTGCCGAAAAATACGCTTGCGGCAGATATATGATGGTTTCAACCGATAAGGCGGTGAACCCGACCAATGTTATGGGCGCCACCAAAAGAATGTGTGAAATGATTGTTTTTTCACACGCCGCTTCTTCTGAAACAACCGTATTCAGCTGCACAAGGTTCGGCAATGTGCTCGGGAGCGCTGGCTCGGTTATACCTCTTTTCAGGCGTCAGATTGCGAACGGAGGCCCCGTCACACTGACAGACCGGCGTATTATCCGCTATTTTATGACAATACCGGAGGCATCTCAGCTGGTTCTGGAATCGGGTTCAATGGCAAAAAACGGTGAGCTTTTTGTGCTTGATATGGGTAGCCCGGTCAAAATATATGATTTGGCGGAGAATATGATAAGGCTTTCCGGCCTTGAACCGGATGTTGATATTAAAATTGAAGAAATCGGCTTAAGACCAGGCGAAAAGCTTTATGAAGAGCTTCTTGTCAAGGGCGATAACTTGACAAAAACGGATAATGATTTGATTTTTATTGAAACAGACGTTCCGGTTTCATCCGATGAGCTTGACCTTAAGCTTGAGATTTTGCGCCGCGCCGCTATTTCCGGCGACGATGCCGTTGCGAAAGAGGCACTGAGAATGGTTGTGCCGACCTTCCGCAGCCCCGAAGAAGTCAACGCCGCTGCCGTGAATGCAAATTCAGGTCAAAGCGCGACTTAAATAAAAAACATTGTATATTAAAATGGAGGTGTTTTCTTTGAAAAAGATTTTCAGCGTATTTCTTGCCCTTGTAATGGCGCTTGGTGTTATGACCGTCGCCTTTGCGGACACAGTCGATCCTCAGCTTCAGTTCGGCAGTGACGGCAAGTTCAAGATTCTCGTTCTTGCCGATTTTCAGGAGGGGTACCCCGTAAAGCAGGCAAGCAAACAGTTTGTTATTGAGGCTCTTGACAAGGTCCAGCCCGACATAGTTGTTCTTTTGGGTGATAACCTTTATCAGAATGATTTGCGTATTATCGACGAGCTTGTTAAACCTATGCAGGAGAGGGGAATTCCCTTTACCTTCGTTTTCGGTAATCATGACCGCGAGAGCGCGGGTGTTGAAAAAGAGGAACAGCTTAAATATTATCAGCGCTACTCAATGTGCCTTGCATATGACGCCGATCCCGCTTTGCACGGCTGCGCAACTCATAACCTGCCCGTTCTTTCATCCGATGGCGGAAAAGTTGCCTTCAATATGTGGCTTTTCGATTCCGGCGATTATATTGAAAGCGGCGAATATGACTGCGTTCGTAAAGACCAGATTGACTGGTACAAGCAGGTCAGCGACCGCCTTGCGGCAGAAAACGGCGGCAATGTGCCTTCAATCGCTTTTGAGCATATTATCCCGGGTGATGTGGCGGATGTTATTTATTCGTGCAAGGCTCCGTTCGATCTCGGCTATTTGACCGTTAAAACCAACAACGGCAAAAAATATCTTGCCATTCCCAATGCCGCCGCTTTCAATGGCGTTATTTATGAGCCGATTTGCCCCTCACCCGAAAACGACGGTCAGTGGGATGCCATGGCTGAGCAGGGTGACGTTATGGCTGTTGTAACCGGTCACGACCATGTCAATGACTTTACGGCTAATGTCAAAGGCGTTGATATTCTTCAGACCCCGACCTGTGGCTACAATTCATATCACAACTATGGCAACATGGGCGCAAGAGTTATCACTATCGACGAGAACGAGCCTTTTGAATATGATCAGTATATGCTTTACGCATATCAGCTTGCAAAAGAGAACGGCTCAAAGCTTTATCAGAGCGAAGGTGCCAAAAAGATTGACTTTATACTCGGCGCAATTGAGCATGCCATCTGCTACGGTTTTTCAAAAATCTGCAGCGTTTTATTCGGCTGGCTTTACGGCTCATCACAGTTTACCATTTGCTGACGGAGGCGTACCCTTATGTTAAAAGTCGGTGTTGTCGGCTGCGGCGGTATCAGCGGTTCGCATGTGCCTAACTGGCAGAGGATGGATGATGTTGAGGTTGTCGCAGTTTGTGACATCAGACCGGAGATGTTTCAAAAATATCCCGGCCCCGCTCATTATGAAGATTTTGACAAAATGCTCGATGAAAACGAGTTCGATATTATTGACATTTGTCTGCCGACATATCTTCACGCTCAGTTTGCAATCAAGGCTATGAAAAAAGGCATAAATGTTGTTTCAGAAAAGCCGATTGCTCTTGAAGAAGAGGATGTAATCGCTATTTATGAAACCGCCGAAAAGATGAATGTCAAATATATGGTCGCTCAGTGCCTAAGGTTTTGGGCGGAGTATGAGTTTGTCAAAAGCTGCTATGAATCCGGAGTTTACGGTAAACTGCTTACGGCAAATCTGTGGCGGCTTGGCGGATATCCGAAGCGCTCTTTCTTTGACTGGTACACAAAAAAGGAACTCAGCGGTCTTATTCCGTTTGACCTTCACATTCATGACCTGGATTTTCTGGTTTACGCCTTCGGCGCGCCGAAAAGCTATGTTTTTAATAGAAAAGAGCTGCCCGGTAATGACTATCTGAGCGCAACCTATGACTACGGTGACTTTTTTGTCAATACCGAGGCATCCTGGTATAAAGCCGGATATCCGTTCTATATGGGCTTCAGGTTTCAGTTTGAACAGGCTGTTGTCGCTCTTGAAAAAGACGGTCTTACGGTTTATGACGCAAACGGCAACCGTTCAAAGCCGTTAAGCGGTGAGGTCGGTATTGCCAATGAAAGCGATTTTGACCTGCCCTCCGGCGACGCTTATTTCAATGAGCTTCGCTATTTTGCGAACTGCGTTAAAGAGAACAGACCTGTTGAAAAGGTGACAAAAGAGAGTCTTTTGACCGTCCTTCATATTCTGAATGAAATGAAATAAATATCAAAACCGCTTTGAAGGTGTCCGGTGACATTCTTCAGAGCGGCTTTTTTACGGTGTTATTAATTTATAGTTTAGTTATGCTTTTTGCCTTAGTTCTCGACGCCCTCGGTG
>JAILFM010000079.1 GCA_024697575.1 Clostridiales bacterium | reverse complement strand
CAATATTCCAGTCCGCCTTCTTAAGCTTATCATCACAATAGCTGTCAACAGCCTCGTTGATTGTGCCCTCAATCATTTTGACAATAACGGGTTTAATGTTTTCATCCTCAAGAACCTGATTGCGTTGCCTGTAAATCAGCTCGCGCTGGCGATTCATAACGTCGTCATATTGAAGAACGCTCTTTCTAATTGCAAAGTTTTTGCCTTCAATCTTCTTTTGAGCGCTTTCAATGGTATTTGAAACCATCTTTGCCTCAATCGGCAAATCCTCATCCGCTTTAAGTGCGTTCATAACGCTCGAAATTCTTTCACCGCCGAAAAGCCTCATAAGGTCGTCCTCAAGCGAAAGGTAAAATCTGCTCGCACCGGGATCGCCCTGACGGCCCGAACGGCCTCTTAACTGATTGTCAATACGCCTTGATTCGTGCCTTTCGGTGCCGATTATAAACAAGCCGCCCGCCTGCTTAACCCTCTCGGCTTCGGGCTTTATCTGCTCATCATATTTTTTCTCAAGCTCGGCATAGGTCCGCCTCGCTTCGAGGATTTCTTCATTATCGGTTTCCGCGAAACCGGTTGCCTCGGCAATCAGCTCCTCGGTGTAGCCCATTCTGCGCAGTTCACTTGTGGCAAGATATTCCGAGTTTCCGCCCAGTTTAATATCCGTACCGCGGCCCGCCATATTGGTTGCAATGGTAACGCTGCCTTCCTTGCCTGCCTGAGCTACAATCTCCGCCTCTTTGTCGTGATATTTTGCATTCAAAACATTGTGCTTAATGCCGCGCTTTTTAAGCATTGATGAAAGCACCTCGGATTTTTCGATTGACACGGTGCCCACAAGAACAGGCTGCCCTTTTTCATGGCACTCGGCAATCTGGTTGATAACGGCGTTATATTTGGCGTTGACGGTTTTGTACACAACATCCGGGTAATCGGTTCTTATCATCTCCTTATTAGTCGGTATTGCGATAACGTCAAGAGAATAAATCTGATTGAATTCTCCCTCTTCGGTCATCGCCGTTCCGGTCATACCCGAAAGCTTTTTATAGAGCCTGAAATAGTTCTGGAATGTGATTGTAGCAAGGGTTTTGCTTTCATGCTCAACATTGACACCCTCTTTGGCTTCAATCGCCTGGTGAAGACCTTCGTTATATCTTCTGCCGAGCATAATGCGCCCCGTGAACTCGTCAACAATAAGAACCTGATTGTCTCTGACAACATAGTCAACATCGCGCTTCATAACGCCGTTGGCTTTGATAGCCTGATTGATATGGTGCTGGATGGTCATATTTTCGGCATCCATAAGGTTTTCAAGGTTAAAAAATTTTTCCGCCTTGGCAATACCGCTCTTTGTAAGAGTCGCAGTTTTTGCCTTTTCGTCAACAACATAGTCGCAGTCTGCGTCAACCTGATCTTCAATGTTGTATTTTGACTCCGCTTCTTTAATCCTGACGCACTTAAGACCCGTTGCAAAGCTGTTTGCCATTTTGTAAAGGTCGGTGCTCTTTTCACCTCTGCCGGAAATAATCAAAGGCGTTCTCGCCTCGTCAATAAGAATTGAGTCAACTTCGTCAACAATGGCAAAACTGTGACCGCGCTGAACCTTCTGCTCTTTGTAAACAACCATGTTGTCACGAAGGTAGTCAAAGCCCATTTCATTATTGGTGCCGTAGGTTATATCGGCGTTATAAGCCGCCTGCCTTTCGTCGCCTTCTTTTTCATGAATGATAAGTCCGACTGTAAGACCCATAAAACGGTAAACTTTGCCCATCCACTCGCTGTCACGCCTTGCAAGGTAGTCATTGACTGTAACAATATGAACGCCGTTGCCGGAAAGCGCGTTGAGATAAGCGGGCAAAGTCGCAACAAGTGTTTTACCTTCACCGGTTTTCATTTCGGCAATACGACCCTGGTGCAGAATAATGCCGCCGACAATCTGAACAGGGAAATGCTCAAGACCGATAACGCGCCGGCTCGCCTCGCGGCACGCCGCAAACGCCTCAGGCAGAATATCGTCAAGAGTTTCACCGTTTGCAAGCCTTTCTTTGAATTCGGGCGTTTTTGCCTGAAGCTCACTGTCACTGAGTTTTTCAAATTCACTTTTGAGCGATAAAACCTTGTTGCAAACAGGCATTACCCTCTTAACTTCTTTAGCCGAATAATCTCCGAATATTTTTTTCAGTAATCCCATATTTAGCTCCTGTCAAAAAGAATAAGTGTATGTACCGGCTTTGCTGCCGTCAGATGAGGAAACACGCGCAAAAGATAAAGTGCCGTTATCCGCAAAGAAAACCGGGCAGTTTTCGTTAAACAAAAGCGGCTCAGTGAAATTCTCAGTCGAATTACTGTTAAAATTAATGAACGCTATTGACTGGTTTTCATCGGATTTTCCGCCCGCAGTCTTGTTTTGATAAATCACGGCTTTTGTCCCATCCGGTGAAACTGCAAATGAAGCTTCGCCCGTTATTAAAACATCTTTTATCTGCTTTGTTTCACCGGTCAGAAGGTCAGTGACGGTCAAAGATATTTTATCCAGTATTTTATTACCGGAATGCAGATAATCGGTGTTATAATCACCCGAAAAGCTTCTTAATACAGAAACATCGTCGCCTTTTTTGACGCATACGTCAAAGCCTGTATCCGTTTTTTTGATGTAGTGCATACCGTCTTCGTTATTGACAAACCACGTTCCCATAATATCGCTGACAACAACAGCCGGTCTGTAGGCATTTGAAAGAACCATCACATCGCTGCGGTAACCGGTTTCATCATATGAATAATATCTTGACGAAAGAAAATATTTGCCTTCGCCCATATTCCTGATGAATTCATCTGTCAGCATGGTCCAGTCCTGTCTCAAAGTCCCGTTGAGATCAATTAAGCGGGTGTTGTTTGAAACATATGTCGAGGTGTTACCGGAAGAAAGATTGAAATCATAAATTTCGGAATAAATCTTTTCACCTGAATAGAATTCGTTTTTGTTAAAATCCGCAAGCAGAAGATATCCGTTTCCGTAAGAAGCAGGCTTATTGATGAGCTTTAGAAATGCAAATTCATATTTGTCAGATTTTAAGCCGCTGTCTGCCGTCGCCACACCGAAGCCGACCGTTCTGCCGTTAAAATCAACATACTTAACGGCGCACCTGAGAGAATCAAATGAGGCGGTAAAGGACACTGTCACTTCTTTGACATCACCGTCAAAGCTTTCATAGCGTTCACCGGTAAAAGTGTAAAATTTAACCTCATTATCAAGTGAGCAGGAATAGAACAGCCCTTCTTCGCCGGAGGGCAGAATAATCTCGTTATCATCCTTTTGCAAGACACATTTGGCGCTGAACTCACTGTTCACGGGGTCAAACATTTCACTTATCTGTGTAGTTTGCGCCTGAGAAGGTTGTTCCGGATTACCTTTCTTTGTGACAAGATACACCACGCAGCATGCAGCAAATACAACCGCGGTAACAATAACCGCCACAATATAAATTTTGTTCAGTTTGCTTTTTTTCATGTCAGACCTCAATAATAAGTTCAACCGGGCAGTGATCTGACCCGTAAATTTCGTTGTGGATTTTTGCGTCCCTTAAAGCCGGTTTCAGTTTGTCGGACGCAATAAAATAATCTATACGCCAGCCTGCGTTATTTTCCCTCGCGTGAAAGCGGTATGACCACCAGGAATAAATCTGAGCCATATCGGGGTAAAAAAACCTGAATGTGTCAATATACCCGTTTGAAAGAACATGGGATATCTTTTCTCTTTCTTCATCGGTGAAACCGGCATTTCTGCGATTGGCCGACGGATTTTTAAGGTCTATTTCTTCGTGAGCGACATTAAGGTCGCCGCAGTAAATAACGGGCTTTGTTTTTTCAAGGTCTCTGATAAAATTGAAAAAATCATCCTCCCACTGCATACGGTAATCAAGGCGCAAAAGCCCGTCCTTTGAATTGGGGGTATAAACCGTAACAAGCCAGTAGTCTTTAAATTCAAGGCTTATTACCCTGCCCTCTTTATCGTGAATATCAATACCGATACCGTATTTCACGCTCAGAGGTTTCTCTTTTGTGAAAACAGCCGTACCGGAATAGCCTTTTTTTTCGGCATAATTCCAATACTGGTGATAACCGTTAAGCGTAACCTCAACCTGACCGGGCTGAACCTTTGTCTCCTGAAGGCAGAGAACATCGGGATTAAGTGACTCAACGGAATCGTAAAATCCCTTGCCGATTGCCGCGCGTATACCGTTGACATTCCATGAAACAAATCTTTTCGTCATATATACCTCATGATGCTTCCTGAACGCAAAATTCACCTTATTATACCACACACCGTATTTTTTTCAACAAATGCAAAGCAATTTGTTTGACAAAATATATCTATTGTTGTATAATTTCACACGAAATTTTGCGTTTTACGCAGTTAAATCGGAGGAATTTATGAAAAAAATTATCGCTGTCCTTTCGGCTTTATCCCTGGTTCTCGCCTTATCCGCCTGCGGCGCCAAAACAGGCGGTGAAGATGTGACAGAATCCGTCACTCAGGAAGCCGTAACTGAAAACACAGCAGAAGTTGCCGATGTTACAGCTGTTGAAGCAACCGAGGCGGAAACAACAGAAGTTGAAACAACCGAGCCCGAAACCGAGACAACAACGGTTGAAGAAACAACCGAGGCCGACACTTCAGACCCGTCCAACTGGACAAAAGAGCAGATTGTTGACTTTTACAATGAAGCAGTCGTCAAAACAAATGACGCGGGTGAAATCAACGGCAGCAACACCATGAAGCTTGACGGCGATATTACCGGCGACGGCGCACTGGGCGGTGTACTCAAGATTGCAATGCCCATCATCAAGAGCGCGCTTGAAAGGAACTCCACAAAGCAGACCGTGATCCCCGGCAAGGGCAAGCTCAAGGCGGATGACGTCAGCAGCGCAGAAGCAACGCTTAACAACGGCGTTTATACCATTAACATGAAGCTTAACAGCCAGACTGACGGCCCTGCAGCCGACGGCGAAGACGGCGGCCCCGTTGCCCGCGGTATCGGCACACTTGGCAGCATTGAAAACGCTCTGAGTGAGCTTAACGCAACAATCCTCAGCGGGCGTGACACAATCAAACTCAGATATGACAACGCTTCGATAACCGCCAAAATCAATCAGGAAAGCGGCAAGATTACAAGCGGCAACTGGCACTATAAAGTCAATATCAATGTTGTTGATGCCCAGATAAAAATGGTTGTCAAGTTTATTGCTAAGAATCTCAAGGGCGTTATTGACTGGAATATCGTTTATTAAGATTTAACCCGGGTATAGCAAAAAATCACGAGAAATTCGTGATTTTTTGCTTTCAGCCCGCTCCTTTCAGATTATATCAACCGGAAGCGGCGCCTGACACCGTTTTGCGCCGCCTTGAGGTGTCAAATGCAGACATACATTATCATTGGTCTTATCGGCGCAGTTATCATTCTCACAGTACTGATGCTTGTTAAGAAAGCCTCTTCGGGCAATGAAAACGCAATATCTGAATTAAAGGCAGAATTGACCGGCAAAATAAGCGAAATCGAAAAAAACCTGAATGCCGAAATGTCCGGCATTCTGCTCACTTCATCAAATCAGAACCAGCTTTTGACAAAAACAGTTACTGAAACTGTCAACCGTATGGCGGATATGAATGAAAAAAAGCTTGAGGAAATCCGTTTAACGGTTGACGAAAAGCTGTCACAAACTTTGACGGCGCGTATCGGTCTGTCTTTCAAAACGGTATCCGACAGGCTCGAAAGCGTTTATAAATCGCTCGGCGAAATGAAAGAGATTTCTTCATCCGTCAGCGGCGATATCAATTTGCTATCCCGGATGCTCTCAAATGTCAAGGTCAGAGGGACTTTTGCCGAAGTTCAGCTGGCAAGTATTCTTGACCAGACCATTCCGGGAATGTATGAAAAGAATTTTGCTCCGGACGAAAAATGCGCCAACAGGGTTGAGTTTGCCGTACGAATACCCGACCATCAGGGGAATATAGCCTATCTGCCGGTTGATTCCAAATTTCCCCTTGAGTCATATTTAAGGCTGTGCAATGCCGCGCAGGAAAACGACGCGAACGCGGTCAGGCTGAACCGTCAAAATCTTTTGCAGACTATAGTCAACGAAGCCAAAGCGGTTTCAAAATATATAAATCCTCCGGTGACAACTCAGTTTGCCGTTATGTACCTTGCAACCGAAGGACTGTACTCCGAGGTGATTTCATCCGCAGGTGAACTGGTGCAGAGTATTCAGACAAAATACAATGTCATCCTTGCGGGTCCGTCAACCATAACGGCACTGCTTAATTCAATTCAGATGGGCTACAGGACAATAGCTATCAACGAAAAAGCGAAGGAAATAAGTCAGCTTCTGGCGGTTGCAAAATCGCAGTATGAGCTGTTCGCCGTCTCCCTTGCCAAAGCCAAGAAAAAGATTGAAGAAGCCGGCAGCAGCATTGAAGAAGCCGGCAAAAGAAACGATATCATAAGAAAAAAGCTTAAAAATGCGGATGAAACAGATTCTTTCATCGCAAACACATTTTTAAACGGAGAAAATGACAATGAATAAACCTGAAACAATTCTTGAACAGATGACCCTTGAAGAAAAAGCCGACCTGTGCTCGGGTAAAGACTACTGGCACCTTTACAGCAACGAACGGCTCGGTATACCGGAGGTCATGGTTTGCGACGGTCCACACGGGTTAAGAAAGAAAGACTATTCAAAAACAGGCTCCTCTCTTAACTGCTCGGTAAAAGCCGTCTGTTTCCCGACAGCGTCATGCACAGCAAATTCCTGGGACCCCGATTTGCTCTATGAAATGGGCGAAGCGCTGGGCAGAAAATGCCAAAAAGAAGATGTCGGCGTTCTTTTGGGTCCCGGCATCAATATGAAAAGAAATCCGCTGTGCGGGCGAAATTTTGAATACTTTTCAGAGGATCCGGTTCTCGCAGGTAACCTTGCCGCCGGATTTATAAACGGCGTTCAGTCAACGGGCGTAGGCACCTCGCTGAAGCATTTTTGCGCAAATTCGCAGGAAACAAGGCGAATGACCATTGACAGCGTGGTTGATGAAAGAGCGCTTCGTGAAATCTATTTAACGGCGTTTGAAATTGCCGTCAAAAAGTCACATCCTTACACCGTGATGAATTCATACAACAAAATCAACGGCGTTCACGGCAGTGAGAATGCCCACACCCAAAACGAAATTTTAAGAGATGAATGGGGCTATGAAGGCACTGTTGTCAGCGACTGGGGCGCAGTTAACAACAGAGCGCTCGGTCTTAAAAACGGTAACGACATTGAAATGCCCGGCTCCAAAGGATACGGAACACAAAAAATCCTTGACGCTGTCGAAAGCGGCGAATTAACGGTTGAAGAGCTTGACAAAGCCGCTTTAAGAATTCTCAGGCTCATCAAAAAATGCAATGACAACCGTGAGTATAACCCGAAATATGATGAAGAACCTGACCACATGCTTGCTCGTAAGATAGCAGGAGAATCAATGGTTCTTCTTAAAAACGACGGCATTTTGCCGCTTGATAAAACAAAGAAGATTGCTGTTATCGGCGACATGGCAGACCATCCGCGCTATCAGGGCGCAGGCTCGTCGCAAATCAACCCCACAAAGCTTGACAGCGCATTTGACGAGCTTTTTGATGCCGGTTGCAATGTCTATTACGCCCAGGGCTATGAAACAAAGCAGATCAAAGCATTCAATAATCAGAAACTCTGCCAGGAGGCGGTTGACCTTGCGTCGCAGTCTGATATAGCTGTTGTTTTCGTAGGCTTAACCGATGAATACGAATCCGAAGGCTTTGACAGGCAGAATATGTTCTTGCCCCCTGTTCACAACCGACTTGTCAGAGAAATTCTGAAGGTCAATCCGAATGTTATCGTCGTTCTCGCCGGCGGCGCGCCGGTCGAAATACCGTGGGCGGATAATGTCAGGGCAATTCTCCACTCCTTCCTCGGCGGTCAGGCAAGCGGCGGAGCGGTAGCGGATATCCTCACGGGCAAAGTCAATCCGAGCGGCAAGCTCGCGGAAACATACCCGATGTGCACAAACTGCGCCCCTTCAAACCCGAATTTCCCCGGCGGCAAGGCAACGGTCGAATACCGCGAAAGCATCTACATCGGCTACAGATATTATGAAAAGGTGAATAAAAAGGTTCGCTATCCTTTCGGCTTCGGATTATCCTATACATCCTTTGAATATTCTGACCTTACTGTTGACAAAAAAGAGATGAATGAGGGCGAAACACTGACAGTTAAATTCACCGTCAGAAACACCGGCAAGGTTGCCGGCGCAGAAATCGCCCAGGTTTATGTCAAAGATAAAGTCAGCACGATTTTCCGTCCGGAGAAAGAGCTCAAAGCTTTCAAAAAGGTCTATCTTGAACCCGGTGAGGAAAAAGAAATTGAATTGACCCTCGGTAAAAGGGCATTTGCGTTCTTTAATGTCAACACCAATGACTGGTGTGTTGAGGACGGTGAGTTTGAGATACTTGTCGCTGCTTCAAGCGCGGACATCCGCCTAACGGAAACGATCACTGTGCATTCAAATGCTGCCGATATACCCGATTACACTCAAACAGCGCCGGTTTATTACACGGGCGAAGTTAAAAATGTCAGCGACAACGAGTTCACTGCTATTTTGGGCAGAGAGATTCCGCCTTCGGAGCCGTCAACCGACCGCCTGATAGACATAACCGACACCTTTGAAAGCGCCTGCCACACTAAAAACGGCAAAATCATCTTTAAGATTATCAGCACCGCCGTACCGGCAGGTATGGCAAGAAGCGTTGCGCTGCAGACGCCTTTCAGAAACTTTGTTGCAATGAGCGGCGGCGCATTCAATCAGAATATGGCGGACGGTCTTCTTAAAATCCTAAACAGTGAAAAAGGCGGAGCCGCCGAAATTGTTAAAGAAGTTCCCGGTCTTCTCAAGGGAATAGGTCCGATACTGAACGAAATATGAGGTTAAAAATGCTTAAGAAAAAAACTTTGTCCGTAATTCTTGCGCTTTCAATTATTCTTGCGTGCGTTCCGCTTTTTTCTGTCAGCGCAGCTGACACTGAAATCGAGTTCGGCCTTTTTTCGGATACTCACTACTATCCTAACTCATTAAAGGGCGGCATTTGTGACGAATATCTTAAATTCAGTAACTTTAAAAGCAAAGAATACACCGAAAATAACGCCCTGCTTTCAAATGCGCTTGACGGTGTTGAAATAATGCTTCAAAGAGCTGAAAGCAGTAACGCCAAATACCTTCTTATCCCCGGTGATTTAACAAAAGACGGCGAATATGAAGGCCATGTTGAGCTTGCTCAAAAGCTTGAAGATTGGGAAAAGAAAACCGGTATACCCGTTTTTGTAACAAACGGCAACCACGATGTCAACAATTCAGGCGCATGCTCATTTGTAAACAACAAAAAGGAACCTGCCAGAAAAACAACGCCAGAGGAATTCAGAGAAATCTATAAAAACCTCGGCTGGGATATGGCTGACAGCACATTTACGCCGAAGGAATATTCACCCGATTATGACGGCGTTAAGGGCGGCATGCTCTCTTACGCGGCGAATTTAGGCGACGGCTTCCGCCTGATTGTTGTGGACACCAACATCTACAGCGTTGACAACGGCGCAAAGAAAACCGAGCATCTCACCGACGGTCAGGTCGGCGACGAGCTGCTCGAATGGGTTGTTTCTCAGGCGAAGCAGGCGAAAAGAGACGGACTTACCCCGATTGTCATGCAGCACCATAACCTTGTGCCGCATATGGATATTGAAGAGGCAACCTTCTGGGCTTTCGTCTGCTATGACTGGGAAAGGATCGCGGATACTTACGCCGACGCAGGTATTCACTATGTTTTCACCGGTCACCTTCACGCGAGCGACACTTCCTCATATATATCGGATAACGGTGAAGAAATAACGGATATTCTTTCGCCCACACTGACGGGTTACCCCAACTATTTCAGAAATGTCAAAATGTCGACCGACGGCAGAAACACAACGCTGAACCTTTTTAACCATGATATTGATGATGAGAGCCTTGGTCTGCCTCAAATCGTGAGCGATACGGGCGTTGTTTATGACAGACCCTATAAATACACTCAGTCATACCCCGCAACATTCGGCCTTAAAATCCAGGATTTTGCAGACAGAAGTCTTGAACTTGTTATTAACAACTATTTTACGGAGATAAATGAAGCCGGCGGCATAATCCCCTTCCTCAAAACCAAGGGCGTTGATGTTCAGCAGCTTCTGATTAACCTTTTGGGCACGGACGGCTTTTCAATCGGCAACAAGAGCATTCTCACTGTCAGCAAAAACGCCATGAGCTTTATCAATAACCTTGATAAGCAGATTATGAACCAATACATAACAAAGCCGCAGGAAACAAAGGCGAAAGTTATGGCGCTGATAGAGAAACTGCTTTCGGTTCAGGTGAGCGAATACCCCTGCACATATAACTATGAAGTTCTTAATTCAACGCCCACCGGCAAGCCCTGCACCTTCGGCGAATACGCGACAACAGCGCTTCTTCTTTACTATGAAGGCGATGAGAACCTCTACGGCAAAGAGGGCTATGAATATGTGAAAGATACCCTTGACCGTTTTGAAAGCGGTGAAAATGCTGAAAAGGTCTTTAATGTTCTTATCGATGTTGTTGTCAACGACCTTGTCAGAAACGAGATCCTTTCGAGTATCAACTTTAACCCCGGCGAGCTGTTCCCGGAGGATTCGGCTTTCACATTCATCGGCAGGTTAATCCAATCCGCTTCGGAAAAGTTACTCAGCAATAACAACACCTTCGCAAACCTTATTGATAAGGTGCTCAGCCTTAAGATTGTTCCGAAAGAATACCGCTCAATTGACGACATCCTCAACACCCTTGTTGTCGATAAATACCTCACCCCGAGCCAGTTTGAAGCGTGGGGCACAACAATGGCGTGGATGATAAAATCTCTTGTTTTTGATGATAACCCCGACGCTGTTAAGGACAACAATGTGACCGTCACATACAGCGGAAAAACCGAAGTTGAAGCAACAAAAGATAACTTCAGGCTGCCTTCGGATATCGTCATGAATCTGGGTGAAAATGACGGTGAAGTGACAATCACATACATCACAAAGTATTCGATAACGGATACCGACATTGAACTTTTACCGTTTAGTGAAAACCCGGTTTTCACATCAACGCCGACAAAATCCGGTAACATCAAAACCGGCTGGGAATATTCTGACAGAAGCTACCCCGGCGCCGACCTCGGTATTATCGGGATGTTTGACCTAAGTAAGACTTATGTTAAGCACACCGTTACCCTGACAGGGCTCACACCCGGCGCGTCATACAGCTACAGGGTCGGCTTTGCGGAAAAGGGCTGGTGGAGTAACAGCGGCAAGATAACCGTACCGGGCGGCAAAGACGAAGCGTTCACATTCTTTAATATCACCGATCCGCAGGCGCAAACAGCTAAACAGTATGAAACCTATGGCAAAGTAATAAGCGCAGCAAACGCCCTTTACCCCGGCGCAAGGCTGGTTGTTTCAAACGGCGATCAGGTTGACCTTGGCACAACTTCAAAACAGTGGAATTATTTCTTTAACAGTACGGATGCGTTTTTGAATCTGCCGTTTATGCCCGCTGCCGGCAATCAAGAAAAAAGCGGAAGCATTCTGAAAACAGTTTTCACCCTGCCCGGAATACCCGAACAGGATGAAACAAGCGGCACCTACTATTCATATGACTATAACAATGCTCATTTCACGGTTCTGAACACAAACGATATTGTCAAAAACAAGCTTTCGGATAAACAGCTTCAGTGGATGATTGACGATATCAAAAACAGCGAGTCTAAGTGGAAAATCGTTGTTATGCACAAAGCCCTTTACTGCAACGGAATTTATGTTGACAATAAAGAAATCAAAGGTCTGAGAAACCAGCTTGCCGCCCTTCTCCCATACCTCGGCGTTGACCTTGTTTTGACCGGTCAGGACCATGTTTACACAAGAACGGGCGCCATGAATTCAGGCGCGTCAGTACCGACGATGACAAAGAACGTTGTTTATAACGGCAAAACCTTCAGCGCAAAAATTAATCCGAAGGGCACCGTATATTCCACCATCGGTCAGGCCGGTATCAAGGAATATAAGACCGTTTCTCAATCCGTAACGTCAAAGTATTTCCCCGGTGCAGAAAGCTACCTTGACAAAGCGGAAACAATGTTCTCCGCAATAACGGTTGACGGCGACGGCATTTACTATACGGCGTATACAGTTGACAATGACGCAAATGCTTCGGAGGCAGACAGCTTCGCTATTTTCAAAACAAAGGACACAGCTCCGATTGACAAAATCGGCAATAACGCAATAGCGATGTTCATCGCAAAGCTTCTGTCAAGGCTTAATATCACAATAAGCTGGCGTCTGACAAACATCTTCTACAGCGTCGTCAGCGCTGTGTCAAGGTTCTTCGGAATGAAATAAAATTGTTAAATCGGGATGTGAATTTTGCTGTTCACATCCCGATTTAACTTTGCAGAAAAATGTAAACTAAAATTACCGATAGGATTGAATTAGTAATATACCGTTACATTTTCCATAAGTGAAGGATTCTTGTTAATAACCATGATAAGCCAGAGCCAAAATATACCGGCAATAAGGAAAACAAAACGCTGTTTTTTGATAAACAATCATACCGAAAAAATATTTTATCACAATTTGCACATATTCACTTTGCACCTTGTTCTCCGCTCCATTTCACTTTAAAAATTACATAAAGATAAGATATTAATCGTCCAAAACGTAGTTTTGTTTTTCCTTCAGAACGATTTTGCCAAAAAGCAGGGACTTCAATAATAGTATATCCTTTTTTAACTATCTTCAGCCTGCTCTCTAAGAACACTGACATATCCCTGCGTTTGAGCTCCATCATTCGGTACATTTTTACAGGGACACACTGATATGCAAATG